>NZ_JBMOWQ010000022.1:0-98208 GCF_049310485.1 Pseudomonas sp. GZD-209 | reverse complement strand
GCTTCCCTCGTCTTCCTTCTGGGGGATTTCCATCTCCGAGGAGATCGAGCGCCGCCCGCGCGGCGCTCGATCTCATAGGCGCTGCAAAAACATCGGCGAGCCCTTGGTGGCCCTCACCAAGCTTCCCGCCAAATCAATGTGCCTCAGGCACGATGATGTGCGACGGCACCTCGCTGGCCCGCCGCCGGGCAACGCAGTAATACAGCACACTCGGCACCACCAGCCCGATCAGCCAGGACACATCCACGCCGCCCAAATGCGCGATCATGGGCCCGGTATACAGCTTGGTGTCGATAAACGGCATCTGCACCAGCACGCCGAAGGTGTACACGCCGATCCCCGGCCAGTTCCAGCGGCCATAGCGGCCATTGGGGTCGGCCAGTGCCGGGATGTCGTAGCGCTCCTTGGTGATGAAGTAGTAATCCACCAGGTTCACCGCGCTCCAGGGCACGAAGAAGGTCAGCAGGAACAGGATGAACGACTTGAACGCCGTGAGGAACGAGTGCTGGCCGAGCAGGGCGACTAGCGTGGCGGCCCCAACGATAGCCAGCACGAACACCAGCCGTTGGGCGCGGCTGATCGACAGGTGGCCACGAAAACCGCTGATGATCGTGGCGATGCACATGAAGCTGCCGTAGCTGTTGAGCGTAGAGATGGTCACCTTGCCGAACGCGATGCAGAAGTACAGCAGCGCCGCCGTGGTGCCGGCGCCGCCCAGGCCGACGATGTAGGCCACTTCACGCCCGGAGAACTGCCCGCCGGCGATGGCGACAGCGAACACCCCCAGGACCATCGACGCCTGGGCGCCGATCACCGAACCCAGGCCTGCGGCGAGGAACGTCTTGATGGGCGAGGTGTTGCTGGGCAAGTAGCGCGAATAGTCGGCCACATAGGGGCCGAAGGCGATCTGCCAGGACGCCGCCAGGGAGACTGCGAGCAGGAAGGTCGCCCAGCTGAAATGGCGGTTGGCGAGCAGCTCGCTGATGTCGGCCAGCATCAGGATGCGGCTGAACAGATAGACGAAGGCGATGATCCCCAGCACGCTGGCCACGCGGCCGATCCAGTGAATCACCCGGTAGCCGGCCAGGGTCGCCAGCACGATCACCCCGGCGAACAGCAGGATGCCGGTGCTGTCGCTGACGCTGAGCAATTGGCCGATGGCCTGGCCGGACAGCACCGTGCCGGTGGCGGTGAAGCCCATGTACATCAGGCACACCAGCACCATGGGGATGGCTGCGCCGTAGACCCCGAACTGTACGCGGCTGGAGATCATCTGCGGCAGCCCCAGGCGCGGGCCCTGGGCGGCATGCAGGGCCATCACCGCGCCGCCGATCAGTTGGCCGATGAACAGGCCGATCAGCGACCAGAACACATCGCCGCCGAGCACCACGGCCAGGGCGCCGGTGACGATCGCGGTAATCTGCAGGTTGGCACCCAGCCACAGGGTGAACTGGCTGTAGACGCGTCCATGGCGTTCGGTTTCGGGGATGTAGTCGATCGAGCGCCGCTCGATCACAGGTTTGCTGGACATCGGGGAGTGCTCCGCTTCGTTGTTTTTGTGAAGGGCGGCGGCTATCGGCAGGACGCAGGGCGGATGGCCGAGGCTTGATCTGAGCATGTCTATACAAGTCCGGTCAAGTGAAGCTTGCGGCCGATTTTTCCTACTGTCATGGAGCCGATACAGCGCACTGTTACGCAAGGTCGGTACACAACTGTGCTGGTCCCTGGGCCTGCAACCGCCTTATGCTGTAACGAAATATGTCTAGAACAAGCCTGCAGAAGGAAAGCGTGCCATGCCACTCAAGGACCTGCTGATCGCCCTGGTGGTGATCATCGCCTGGGGCGTCAATTTCGTGGTCATCAAAGTCGGCCTCGACGGCCTGCCGCCGATGCTGCTGGGTGCCTTGCGCTTTCTGCTGGTGGCGTTTCCGGCGGTGTTGCTGGTGCGGCGCCCGAATTTGCCGTGGCGCTGGCTGATCGCCTACGGTGCGACCATCTCCCTGGGGCAGTTCGCCTTCCTGTTCCAGGCCATGTACAGCGGCATGCCGCCGGGGCTGGCGTCGCTGGTGCTGCAATCGCAGGCGTTCTTTACCCTCGGTTTCGCCGCGCTGTTCCTCGGTGAGCGGCTGCGCCTGGCCAGTGTGCTCGGGCTGCTGGTGGCGGCCGGGGGGCTGGCGGTGATCGGCAGCGAGCACAGCAGCCACGTGCCGCTGATCGCCTTGCTGCTGACCCTGTGCGGCGGCGCCATGTGGGGCATGGGCAACATCATCACCCGGCGCTTCGGCAAGGTCGACCTGGTGGCGCTGGTGATCTGGGGCGGGCTGATCCCGCCGCTGCCGTTTCTGGCGCTGTCGTGGTGGCTGGAAGGGCCGGAGCTGATCGCCCATGCACTGCTCAACATCAGTTGGAGCTCGGTGTTGGCCCTGGCCTACCTGGCGTTCGTCGCCACCATGGTCGGCTACAGCCTGTGGAGCACGCTGCTGTCGCGCCACCCGGCGGGCAAGGTGGCGCCGTTCTCGCTGCTGGTGCCGGTGATCGGCCTGAGTTCCTCGGCGTTGCTGCTAGGCGAGCGCTTGAGCCAGATGCAGGTCTGGGGTGGCCTGCTGGTGATGCTGGGGTTGCTGATCAATGTGTTCGGGCCACGGCTGGGGCAGCGCTTGAAGGCGGCCAGCGCGTAGTTCACGCCCGTTGTAGGAGCGGCCTTGTGCCGCGGAAGGGCCGCAAAGCGGCCCCAGATTTCTGCATTCACATATAAATCGCGGGGCTGCTGCGCAGCCCTTTCGCGGCACAAGGCCGCCTACAGAGCCCGTGCGAGCCAGGTGAGGAGCCGGCTTGCCGGCGATGCCGCACACCCTCTGTTAGACTCGGCCTCTTTTGCCATGTCAACGGAGCAGCCCATGATCATCTCTACCACCAGCCAACTCGAAGGCCGTCCGGTTGCCGAGTACCTCGGCGTGGTCAGCGCCGAATCGGTGCAGGGGATCAACTTCGTGCGTGATTTCTTCGCACGCTTTCGCGACGTCTTCGGCGGTCGTTCGCAGACCCTGGAAGGCGCACTGAAGCTGGCCCGCGAGCAGGCCACCGAGGAGTTGCAGGCGCGGGCACGGCAGTTGCAGGCCGATGCAGTGCTGGGCGTGGACTTCGAGATCAGCATGCCGTCGGTGCAGGGCGGCATGGTCGTGGTGTTCGCCACCGGCACGGCGGTGCGCCTGAAATAGCAATGTGCCATTGGTCGGGCAAGGGGATTTTGTCCGACTGGTCTGCAAATGACCGGCTAGTCTCACTTCATCAGGCCGCCGCTTCACTTGGGCAAACACGCTGTTTGTCGGCGCGGTCAGCATTGGAGGGAGTCACGGGCATGAGCGAATCCTACTTCGAAGACTTGAACGATTCATTTCCGATCAACAACCAGGTGCGTTGCGGCCAGGCGGCGTTCCAGCTGGGTTTCGCCAACATGACCCTGGACGAGTCGGAGCAGCTGCAACCGGCGCACCTGCAGCGTGCCAAGAAGGGGCGCTTCACCCCGCGGCTACCGCCTAAAAAGTGAACCTGCGCAGCGAACACCCCGCCCAACGGCGGGGTTTTTTTTGCATTCATTGATCCTGCGCATGGCAACGCAGGGTCGGGCTCGTCGCAGGCCGGCCGCTGTGGTTTGCTTGCGCGATTCACTCAGGGAGTACCGATTCAATGCGTATCAGGGAAGAAACCTACTGGCAGTGGGCCGACCCACAGTTGCACAGCCGCAGCCACGACGAGGCGCTGAGCGACGGCACCTGCATCGAGGTGCAGGTGCGTTTGTCGCGCCTGGGCGCCACGCAGATGTTCCTTGGGGTGTATGCCCAGGGTGGCAGGGCGCTGGTGGAGGAGTACTACCCGGCGCGCCCCGGCGAAACCATGACCCGCGCGCTGGTGTGGGGTGTGGATCGGGCCCGCGCCCTGGCTACGGGTGCCTTGCCGCTGCCCGTGCCGGCGCCGCGCCGGCTTCAGGCCTGAGGGTGGCGATTGCGGCTGGCCTGGACGATACGTTCGGCGGGCACCCGTAGCTGGCGCAACAGGTATTCGGCAAAGTCCACGGGCCAGGGTTGCAGGGCAATGGCCCTGGCCATGCAGTCCAGCCACTGTGCGCTGTGGCTTTCGTCGATTGGCCATTGCGCGTGGAACGACGGAATGGCGATCGAGCCGTAGCGCTCGCTGTACAGGCGCGGCCCGCCCAGCCAGCCACTGAGAAAGCACGCCAGCTTGTCGCGCGACGCAGACAGGTCGTGCGGGTGCATGCGCCGCAGGGGCGCGGCATCCGGCCGCTCATCCATCAACCGATAGAAATCGTCGACCAGCCGGCGCAGGCCATCGATGCCGCCGGCGGCCTGATAGGAGGCATCGTCGGTGCCGTAGGTTGGGGTATTCATCAGATGCTCCGCTGCACAGAAGCGGCCATTCTAGCAGGCATGAAAAAGCCCGGCCTTGCGGGGCCGGGCTCAAGCTGTGGTGGACGACGGGGTGTGTCAGTTCAGCGTGTCGATCACCTTGACTGCCTGGCGCTCGCGGGCGCCGGGCCATTCTTGTTGCAGGGTCTGCAGCACGCGGCCGACGAAACCGGTGTCGGCGGCGGCCTTCTTGCCGACGTAGCCCTGGCCACGGCGGTAGACCTTGAAGCGGGCGCGCATGCTGGGCATGTGCGATTCGAATTCGTTTTCGACCGTGTTCGGCGGCAGGCGGTCCAGGCGAACTTCGCCGGACTGGCTGACCCACAGCAGATGGTCGTCGAGGCTGTCCTTGCGCGCGGCGAACAGCTGGGCCAATTGGTCGATGGTTGGATTGTTGTTCAAGTTCATCATAAAGCCCCCATTACCCTATTCGTTGGGTGAAGTTCGTTGTGAAGTTCACATTCGGCGCCACAACATGTAGCGCACTAACCAAAGCTGCTACAGCAGCATCGCAACAGGGGCTTTCTCACGCTGCCTTCTGGGCAGTTTCCCTCTCCACGGACGGCCTGCGTTACCGCGCAAGCCGTCTGGAACACCCTTGCCACCGCTCCCGATCAGGGAGACGGCCTCATCATGCCCAAGGCCCGGGAAGGGCGTCAATAGGTTTGTAGTGAATATTTTTAGTCACTACATGTTGTCCGACAATCCTGCATTTGCTGTCAGACCAAGCCGTTATCGCCGTGTTCAAGGAAGCCCGGGCGTTGCCGCAGCCGGGCATGGTAGGCCTCCAGCGCCGGCAGCGGCGGGTGCTCCAGCGGGGTGCGGCGCCAGCGGTTGAGCGACAGGCCGATGACCACGTCGGCCAGGCTGAAATCGCTACCGGCGATGTAGGCGCCGGTGACCTGCAGGCGTTGCTCGAGCAGGCCCATCCGGGCGTTCCACAACGCGCTGCTGGCGGCCAGCTGTGCCGGGTCCTGGTGGGCTGGCGACTGGCGCACCAGCGACATGAACGGGTAGCGCCAGGCGTCGTTGAGGTCGGTGGCCTGCCAGTCCAGCCACTGGTCCACGGCGGCCCGGGCGCGTGGCGCCGACGGGTACAGGTGGCCGCCGTCGTACTGGTTGACCAGGTAGCGCAGGATGCTGTTGGACTCCCACAGCACGAAATCGCCATCGACGATCACGGGCACCATGGCGTTGGGGTTCAGGGCCAGGAACGCGGGCGTGTCGGTGGCCTGGAAGCCGCTGCCCCAGTCTTCGCGCTGGTACGGCAGGTTGAGTTCGGCGCAGGTCCACAGCACCTTGCGAACGTTGATCGACGAAGCTTTGCCAAGGATCTTCAACATGCTCATTGCTCCAGGCTGGACAGGATGCGTTGCGCGGCGCGCACGCGTTCCTCGTTGGGGTAGTTGCGGTTGGCGAGCAGGACGATGCCCATCTGCTTGGCGGGCACGAAGGCAGCATAGGCACCGAAGCCCCCGGTAGCGCCGGTCTTGTTGTACCAGGCTGCAGGTTCCGCAGGCGCTGATGGGCTCAAGGCACGGGTGGCCTGGGGTTCGCGGATCATCTTCGCGCCGTTGCCGGCCAGCAGGGTGTCGAGCGTGACCGGATAGGGGTAGCGCTCCCAGCCCAGGCCCTGGGTCATCGCGCCGACCTGGAAGTAGCCGCCCTGGGTGATGGCGATGGCCTTGCGCAGGGCCGGGTCCAGCTCGGCGGGCTGCACCTGCAACTGCACGTAACGCAGCAGGTCGCTGGCGCTGGTCTTGATGCCGTAGGCCTCGTCGGCATAAGGGCCCGGATTCACCCGCACGGGCTTGTTGGCAGCATCGTAGCCCTGGGCGTAGAGCCCGCGCTCCTTGGCCGGCACCTCAAGATAGGTGTGCTTGAGGCCCAGGCGTGGCAGCAGGCCCTGGGTCATCAGTTCGGCGAAAGGGCGCTGCTGCGAACGGGCGGCGAGGTCACCGAACAGGCCCAGGCTCGGGTTCGAATAGCAGCGCTGGGTGCCGTGCTCGGCAACGCGCTTCCAGTTTTTCAACCAGGCCAGGGTCTGCTCGGGCGTTTGCACCTCGTCCGGGAACTGCAGCGGCAGGCAATCGCCGCTGTAGGCGCCCAGCTCCAGTACGCTGGCGCTGCCGATCGGAGCATTGGCCAGGGCCGGCTGGTAGCGGCTGGCGGGGGCGTTGAGGTCAAGCTTGCCTTCGGCGCTGGCCAGGGCGGCGAGGGTGGCGGTGAAGGTCTTGCTCAGCGAGCCGATCTCGAACAGGGTGTCGCGGGTCACGGGCTGTTTGTCGTGCTTGTTGGCCCAGCCATAGCTGAAGTAATGCGACTGGCCATTGGCGTAGACCGCCACGGCCATGCCGGCGATGCCTTGCTCGCGCATCAGCGGCTGGATGATGCCATCGACCTGGCTTTGCAGGTCATCGGCCAGCAGCGGTGGTGCCACGAGAGCCAGGGCGGCGGTAAGCAGTGCGCGGTGGGTGCGGATCATCGAAAAGGGCTGTCCTTGTCAGGGGCGGGGAGGTGGTGTCCGTTGCGCGACACTGGCAGGGGTTCCAGCGTTAGCGGCGCAAGGCCCGAAACCTTATCGTCTGGCCTTGCACAATGACAAGACGGAACCTGTGATGAAGTATCTGCGCATGCTGTTCGACAATTTCACCCTGGCCTTGCTCGGGGTGGTGCTGATTGCCACCGTGCTGCCCTGTTCCGGCGAGGGCGCGCTGATGTTCGGCTGGTTGACCAACCTGGCCATCGGTCTGTTGTTCTTCCTGCATGGCGCCAAGCTTTCGCGGGAGGCGATCATCGCCGGTGCCGGTCACTGGCGCCTGCACCTGCTGGTGTTCTCCTGCACGTTCGTGCTGTTCCCGCTGCTGGGCATGGCGTTCAAGCCGCTGTTCGTGCCGCTGGTGGGCAATGAGCTGTACCTGGGTGTGCTGTACCTGTGCGCCTTGCCGGCCACGGTGCAGTCGGCCATCGCCTTCACTTCGCTGGCCCGTGGCAACGTGCCGGCGGCGATCTGCAGCGCCGCGGCATCGAGCCTGCTGGGCATCTTCCTGACGCCGCTGCTGGTCATGATGCTGCTTGGTGCGTCCGGCGATACCGGTTCGGGGCTGGACGCCGTTCTGAAGATCACCTTGCAACTGTTGGTGCCGTTCGTGGCCGGGCAGATTGCTCGGCGCTGGATCGGTGACTGGGTCAAGCGTAATGCGCGCTGGCTGAAGCTGGTCGACCAGGGCTCGATCCTGCTGGTGGTCTACACCGCGTTCAGCGAAGCGGTGGTCACCGGCCTGTGGCACACCGTGTCGCCACAACACCTGGCCGGGCTGTTCGCCGTGTGCGGGATCCTGCTGGCGGTGGTGCTGTTGGGCACCCGCGTGCTTGGGCGGGTGCTGGGGTTCAGTGTGGAAGACCGCATCACCATCCTGTTCGCGGGCTCCAAGAAAAGCCTGGCCACCGGCGTGCCGATGGCCCAGGTTTTGTTCGTGGGCAGTGGCATCGGGGCGATGATCCTGCCATTGATGCTGTTCCACCAGATCCAGCTGATGGTCTGCGCGGTCCTGGCGCAGCGCTATGCCGCGCGGGAATCTGCGGGTGAGGCGGCGACCGCAGGCTAGCCGAGGGTACGCTCGATGCCGCCCAGTACCAGGCTCTCCATCAGCGCCAGGCCCTGCGCTTCGCCCAGGTCGCGTTCGCGCAACCAGCCTGGCAGCTGGTTGAGCAGGGTCGCCAATACATGCCCGGTGGCGGCCAGGGCGGCGCCTTCGAGCCGTGCTTGCGGGGCGATCAGGCGCAGCAGGCCGGCTTCATAGCGCTCGCGCAACAGCAGCAGGCGCGCCTGCTGTGCCTCGCTGAGGCAACAGAAGTCGCGCTCGGCCAGGCGGAACTGCAACGGACGTTCGCCATGCAGCTGCCAGTGCGCGGCAATCAGGCAGGCCAGCACCGGCTTGCCCTTGGCCAAGGCCCTGCGGCCCTGGTCGAGGGTGGCCTGGAGCTCTTCGTAGAGCTCCTCGATCAGGTCGTAGAGCAGGTCCTGCTTGCTGGGGAAGTGGTGGTACAACGAGCCTGCGGTCAGCCCCACGTGCGCCGCCAGCTCACGCATGCTGACCTGGCCGAAGCCCTTTTCGGCGAACAGCGCCATGGCCCTGTCACGCCGCTCTTCGAAGTTGGCACAGCGCATTGCCGCGTTGACCGGGGGCATGGCCTGCTCCTTAGTAGGTGAAGAAGCCGCGACCGCTCTTGCGGCCCAGATAGCCGGCGGCAACCATTTCCTTGAGCAGCGGGGCAGGGCGGTACTTGCTGTCGTTGAAGCCCTCATGGAAGGCCTCCATGATCGCCAGCAGGGTGTCCAGGCCCACCAGGTCGGCCAGGGCCAGCGGGCCGATCGGCTGGTTGCAGCCCAGGCGCATGCCGGTGTCGATGTCCTCGGCACTGGCCAGGCCTTCCTGGCGCACGAAGATGGCCTCGTTGATCATCGGCACCAGGATGCGGTTGACCACGAAGCCTGGCCGGTTGCCGGCGGTGATCGGGGTCTTGCCGAGCTTTTCGGTGACCAGCAGCGCCTGGGCGTAGGTGCTGTCGCTGGTCTGCAGGCCACGGATGATCTCGACCAGGGCCATCATCGGCACCGGGTTGAAGAAGTGCACGCCGATGAAGCGCTCGGGGTGCTCGATGCTGGCGGCCAGTTGGGTGACCGACAGTGACGAGGTGTTGGTGGCGATCAGGCAGTCATTGCCGACGTTGACCGCCACCTGCTGCAGGATGCGTTGCTTGAGCTGCAGGTTCTCGGTGGCGGCCTCGATCACCAGCTGCGCGCTGGCCAGCTGGGCGTAGTCGGTGCTGGTGCGGATGCGGGTTTTCGCCGCCGCTGCGGTGCCTGCATCCAGGGTGCCCTTGTTGACCTGGCGCTCGAGGTTCTTGCCCAGGGTGGCCACGCCACGCTCCAGCGCGGCGTCGGACACGTCCACCAGCAGCACCTGGTAGCCGGCCACCGCGCACACCTGCGCGATGCCGTTGCCCATGGTGCCGGCGCCGATCACGGCGATCTGTTCGATAGTCATGTTGCCGGCTCCTTATACGCGTTCGAAGACAACGGCGATGCCCTGGCCGCCGCCGATGCACATGGTGGCCAAGGCGTAGCGGCCCTGCACACGCTGCAGTTCATGGATCGCCTTGGTGGCGATGATCGCGCCGGTGGCGCCCACTGGGTGGCCCAGGGAAATGCCCGAACCGTTGGGGTTGACCTTTTCCGGGTCGAAGCCCAGGGCGCGGGATACGGCGCAGGCCTGGGAAGCGAAGGCTTCGTTGGACTCGATCACATCCAGGTCGGCGACGTTCAGGCCGGCCTTTTCCAGCACTTTCTTGGTCGCCGGGATCGGGCCCAGGCCCATCAACTCGGGCTCTACGCCGGCATGGGCGTAGGCCACCAGGCGTGCCAGCGGCTTCAGGCCCAGGCGTTGCACGGCCTCACCGGTGGCCAGCACCAGGGCGGCGGCGCCGTCGTTGATGCTGCTGGCATTGCCGGCGGTGACGCTGCCGTCTTTCTTGAATGCAGGCTTCATGCCGGCCAGTTGCTCGGCACTGGCTTCGCCACGCACGTTCTCATCGACGCTGAACTGCACGCTGCCTTTGCGGGTCTTGATCTCGATCGGCACGATCTGGCTGTCGAAGCGGCCTTCGGCAATGGCGCGGGCGGCGCGGCGCTGGCTGGTCAGGGCCACTTCGTCCTGCATTTCGCGGGTGATGCCGTGGGCCGCCGCGACGTTCTCGGCGGTAATGCCCATGTGGAAGTGCTCGAATGGGTCCTGGAGGATGCCGACCATGTAGTCGATACCCTGCAAGTCACCCATGCGCGCGCCCCAACGGGCTTGTGGCAGCAGGTACGGGCCGCGGCTCATGGATTCGGCGCCGACGGCCAGGGCGATGTCGCTTTCACCCAGCAACAGGCCCTGAGCGGCCGAGACGATGGCCTGCAGGCCCGAGCCGCACAGGCGGTTGACGTTGAAGGCGGGGGTTTCCTTGGGCACGCCGGCATTCATCGAGGCCAGGCGGCTCAGGTAGGCGTCGCGGGGTTCGGTGGGGATCACGGTGCCCATCACCACGTGGCCGATCTGCTCGGCGCTCACACCCGAGCGCTCGATGGCGGCGCGGGTTACCTGGGTGGCCAGGTCGGCCAGCGGCAGGTCCTTGAGCGAACCGCCAAAACTGCCGATGGCCGAACGCACCGCGCTGACAACGTAGATTTCTGTGCTGCTCATAAAGGCTCCGTTTGCAAAGACATGGCGGGGCGGGGGCCGGCTCTGCGAGAATGGCGCCGCCTCAGGGTGGATCGAGTCTAGGCAAAGGCCTCAAGGCGGCCTATGCCGGATCTGTTCAGTCAACCTGGCATTTTTTGCCACTCAGCATAGACAGCGAACTTCAGCCATGCGCGATAGCGATACGGTCGCGGTGTACTTTCTCAACGCCATGCTGCACGCCTTGCGAGAGCGCCCGCAGGCGCGCGATGCCCACCTGCGCGCGGTAGGTATCGAGCCTGGGTTGTTGGCGCAGCCCCAGGCGCGGGTGTCGGCCAAGGCCTTCGCCCAGTTATGGCTGGCGTTGATCGACGAGCTCAACGATGAGTTCTTTCATCTCGACAGCCACGGCATGCCGCTGGGCAGCTTCGCCCTGATCTGCCGTGGGTTGATCCAGGAGCCCAACCTGGACAAGGCCTTGCGCCAGTGCCTGAGTAGTTTTGCGCTGTTTTTGCGTGACCTGCGCGGCACTGTCACGGTGCGCGGTGCGCGTGCGGTGATCAGCGTGCAGTCGAGCATCGAAGACCCGCTGACCCGGGTGTACGCAGAGGAAACCTACCTGGTGCTGGTGGTCGGCCTGCTGTGCTGGCTGGCCGGGCGGCGCATCGCCATCGACCGAACCGAGCTTGCGTTGACGCGCCCGGCCCAGGAGGACGACGCCTTGCTGTGGGGGCCGGACCTGCGCCTGGGCAGTGGCCGCACCGAGGTGGAGTTCGACAGCGCCTGGTTGCGCTTGCCGGTGATGCAGGATCTGCCTGCCCTGAAGACGTTCCTGCGCAGTGCGCCCCAAGGGCTGGTGATCCGCTTTCGCAATCAGAACGGCCTGGTGGCGGAGGTGTACCGCCACTTGCGCGCCCGCCACTATGGGCAGTGGCCAACCCTCAACGCCATGGCCGAGGGGCAACAGGTCAGTGCCAGCAGCTTCCGCCGCCAGTTGGAGCGCGAAGGGCGTTCATACCAGCAGATCAAGGACGAAGTGCGCCGGGCGATGGCCTTCGAGCTGTTGCGCGAGGGTTGCCTGAGCATTGCCGAGATTGCCGAACAGACCGGCTTCCAGGAGCCCAGCGCGTTTCACCGGGCGTTCAAGAAGTGGACCGGGCAGAGCCCGGGTAGTTACCGGGCCAGGCTTAG
Organism: Pseudomonas sp. GZD-209; assembly: GCF_049310485.1. Classification (NCBI taxonomy): domain Bacteria; kingdom Pseudomonadati; phylum Pseudomonadota; class Gammaproteobacteria; order Pseudomonadales; family Pseudomonadaceae; genus Pseudomonas; species Pseudomonas sp. GZD-209. The sequence goes on along the minus strand of NZ_JBMOWQ010000022.1, from coordinate 86,369 downwards.
AGTGGTCTAGAGCCATCTCTGCTGAGATGTCATGAATTTGTGTTTGATTCGAGCCCGCTGGGGCCGCTGCGCGGCCCTATTGCGGCACAAGGGAGTACGGCTAAGTCTCAGGCCGGCACCATCGCAAAGCCCACGCCAAAGCGGTTCCAGGCATTGATGGTGGCGATGGCCAGGGTCAGGTTGGCGACTTCCTTGGGCTCGAAGTGCTCCTGCAGCGCCTCGTATTCACCCTGTGGCGCGCCATGCTCGGGCAGGCGGGTCAGGCTCTCGACCCAGGCCAGGGCGGCTCGCTCGCGCGGGGTGAAATAACGGGTTTCACGCCATACGCTCAAGGTCTGCAGGCGGGCTTCGGTCTCGCCGGCCTTGCGCGCATCGTTGGCGTGCAGGTTGACGCAGTAGGCGCAGCCGTTGATCTGCGAGGCGCGCAGGCGGATCAGTTCGAGCAGCGAATGCTCCAGCCCCGATTGGATCAGGGCCTGCTCGAGGCCGACCATGGCTTTGTAGGCTTCTGGGGCAGCTTTGGCCCATTCGATACGTTCGTGCATGGTGGTTCTCCGGGAAGGTGTTGAGGCGTGTAGCCACCTTAACGCCGCCCGGCAGCGCGCCGAATAGCCAATCCCACGCTTTGCCAGGAGGCCAATCCGCCATTCGCCTGGCCACTGAGGTGCATCCAATCTCTTCATTTCTACCGCTGCGGCCAAGCCGGGATAATGGCCGGGTCAATTGCGGAGTACCGATTCATGTCCCGAGAACACTTCATGCGCGAGGCCCTCGACCTGGCCCGCGCCAATATCCAGGCCGGTGGCCGCCCGTTCGGTGCCGTGCTGGTGTACCAGGGCCAGGTGATCGCCCGCGCCGTCAACGAGATCCACAGCACCCAGGACCCGACCAGCCACGCCGAGATGCAGGCCATCCGCCAAGCCGCCCAGGCTTTGGGCCGGGCACGCCTGGACGGTGCCGAGATCTACGCCAGTGGCCACCCGTGCCCGATGTGCCTGGCGGCCATGCATCTGTGCGGTGTGGAACGTGCCTGGTTCGCCTATGGCAACGACGAGGGCGAGCCCTACGGGCTGTCCACCGCCGCGGTGTACGCGCAGATGGCCCGCCCGCCGCAGCAGCAAAGCTTGCCGTTGCGCCCGCTCAAGCCCGCTGGCGAAGCGGGCCTGTATGCCCAATGGCAGCAGGCCAGCCAGGCATGAGGGGCGCGCTGAACCTGTTGCTGGTGGTGTTGCTGGCACTCAACCTGCGGCCGATCCTCACCAGCATCGGGCCACTGCTCGAGCCCATGCGTCAGAGTACCGGCCTGGGCTACCAGCAGGCGGCATTGCTGACGGCGCTGCCGGTGCTGTGCATGGGGCTGGTGCCGCTGTTGCAGCCATGGCTGCGGCGCTGGCTGAGCGAGCATGGCGGCATGCTCGCCGGGTTGGCGGCGATTGCCCTGGCCTGCCTGTGGCGACTGCAACTGGACAGCGCCTGGGCATTGATCGCCAGTGCGGTGGTCGCCGGGCTGGGTGTGGCGCTGGTGCAGGGCATGATGCCGGGGCTGGTCAACCGCTGGTTCCCCACGCGGCTGGCGGCGACCATGGGCTTGTATTCGGCGGCCCTGATGACCGGTGGCGGCCTGGCGGCGGTGCTGGGCCCCTCGATCACCGCGCACTTTGGCCATTGGCAGGCGGGGCTGGGCGTCTGGGCCTTGCCCGCGCTGCTGGCCGTGGTCGCCTGGGTTGCCCTGCGACCACGCCAGGCCACCCCCAGGCTGGCCGGCACGGGGGGCGGGCACTGGTTCGGCAATCGCCGCGCCTGGATGCTGGCGCTGTACTTCGGCCTGATCAATGGTGGCTACACCAGCATGGTGGCCTGGCTGCCGGCCTATCACCTGGAGCATGGCGGCACGGCCCAGGGCGGTGGTGAGCTGGTGGGGTTGATGACCATCTTCCAGGTGACCGGCGCCCTCGGCTTGCCGCTGCTGCTGCGCCGCCTGGCGGATCGTCGGCCTGGCTTGTGGTTGGCGCTGCTGATCCAGCTGGGCGGCTTCCTCGGCCTGCTGCTGGCGCCGGCCAGCGCCATGGGCCTGTGGGTGGCGATGATCGGCCTGGGCCTGGGCGCGTGCTTCAGCCTCAGCCTGACGCTGACCCTCGAACACCTGCGCACGCCGGCCGAAGCCGGCAGCCTGGCAGCCTTCGTCCAGGGCGTGGGGTTCATCGTCACCGGCATCGTGCCCTACATCACCGGCTGGCTGCGCGACGTCAGCGGCGACTTCCAGGCGTCCTGGACCCTGCTGACCTGCACCGTGCTGGCCATGCTGCTGGTCACCGCGTGCTTCGCCCCGGGTGGCTATGCCCGGGCCATCGCCCGGCCAGGGCAGGCAGGCGCCGCAGCGCTCAGCTGAGACGCTGCAGGGTATCGCGGACCCGGTCCAGCGCCGGGTCGATATCCAGCAGTTCGATGGCGCCGAAGCCCAGCAGCAACCCCGGGCGTACCGGGGCCTCGCTGAAGAACGGCGCCAACGAATACAGCCCCACCTCGACCTTGCGCGCCAGGTTGATCAGCAGCTCCATATCGACCCCCGGCTTGGCCAAGGCGCTCAGGTGGAAGCCGGCACTGGCCGGCACGGCCTCGAACCAGGTCGCCAGGTCGCCGCCAAGGCGCGCCAGGATCCGTTCGCGGCGGGCGCTGTAGACCTCGTGGCAGCGCCGGATGTGCTTGCTCAGGTGGCCTTCGCCAATGAAGCGCGCCAGGGCCCATTGCTGCAGGCTCGGGCTGTGCCAGTCGGTCAGGTGCTTGGCCACGCAGGCGGCCTGCAGCACCGCCGGTGGCAGCACCGCATAGCCCAGGCGCAACTCGGGCAGCAAGGTCTTGGAGAACGTGCCGACATAGGCCACCAGCCCATGGCGGTCCAGGCGCTGCAGGGCCTCGGCGGCCGGCCCCTGGTAGCGGAACTCGCAGTCGTAGTCGTCCTCGATGATCAGTGCACCCAGCGCGGCGGCCCGGGCCAGCAACGCCTGGCGCCGCCGTGCGCCCATGGGCATGCCCAGCGGGAACTGGTGCGAGGGGGTGACGTAGATCAGCCGGGTACCGGCCTCGATCTGTTCCACGCACAGCCCCTCATCGTCCACGGGCACCGACTGCACCTGTGCGCCGAGGGCCAGGAACAGCTGCCGCGCCGGTGGGTAGCCGGGGTCCTCCATGGCCACCTTGCAGCCCGGCTCGACCAGCACCCGGGCGATCAGGTCCAGGGCCTGCTGGGCACCATTGCACACCAGCACATCGGCGGCGCTGCAGTGCACGCCCCGGGCGAACGCGATGTGGTGGGCGATGGCTTCGCGCAACTCAGGCAAGCCCTGCGGCGAGAACTGCCGTTCGGTGTGCCGCTGGCTGCGCCGCAGGGCGTATTGCAGGCAGCTGCGCCACTGGTCGTAGGGGAACTGCGCCTTGCTTGAGGCGCCACCGATGAAGTCATAGCGCGAGGGGGCATCCAGCGCACGGCGTCCCAGCACCGTGGCGCGCAGGCGCCAGCGCTCCAGGGCGTCGGCAGCGGCCAGCGGGATGGCGTCGGCGGCGTCGGCTTGTACGGGTTGGCGAGGGGTGATGAAGGTGCCGCGGCCGACCACGCCGCTGAGCAGGTTGTCGTAGGTCAGGCGCGAGTAGGCTTCGGCCACGGTCTTGCGTGATACGCCCAGTTGCTCGGCCAGCAGGCGCGTTGGCGGCAGCTGGGTGCCGGCAGCCAGGTGGCCGCTGTCGATGCCGGCGCGCAATTGCTGGTAGAGCTGGTCGGCAAGGCCTTTGCGGCCTTCGAGGCGGATGTGCAGTTCCATCGGGGGCTGTGTCCGAAGCGCAGGGGTGTCAAAGCTTCGGGCTTCGCGCGGCAAGCTGCAAGAGGGCCGAACGGGCGGCCCTTGCTCAACGCGTCAAAGGCGGGCGGTACTGATGGTGATATAGCCTTTGTCGGGCAGGGCGATGCGGATCACCGTCTCGTCCTGCGGCGCCTTGCGTTTCTGCCGGATGCTGATGCCATCGACGGCCGCAGCCTGCATGTGCGCCGGGATGGCGCGACCCTGTTCGTCGAAGAAGGCTTCGCTGGCCAGCAGCTCGACGCGCTCGATCAGTTGGCGGGTGTGCTCGTCGGTGGCGCAAAAAAAGCGCACGCCGGACAGGTGCGGGTTGTCATCGGGGTTGCTGACCTCATGGGCCAGCAGCTGGCGCAGGGTGTGTTGCAGGGCTTCGGTGTGGCGGGTGTGCTCGGGCATGGTGAGGCCTCGTCGGGTGGGCTGGCCGCGCAGGGCGGGCATGACGACATCCAGGTCCGATCATGTTTTTGCAGGCGTAAGACGGAAAGCGGGCTGCTTCCGACTGAATTGTAGGAAGAGTCATAAATTATGCGAGTGCCCCGCGCCTTGCCTTGATCAGGATCAGCGCTGTCGCCGCTATGCCCGCTGCGGCACAATGGCCGACCTGTCCCCCTGCGTAGCGCCGAGGTTTGCCATGCACAGCCACTTCCAGCCCGTCGACCTGACCAAGGCCTATCGCCTGCTCAACCACGGCCCCACCGTGCTGGTTTCGGCCAGCCATGCCGGGGTCGACAATGTGATGGCTGCCGCCTGGGCCTGTGCTTTGGACTTCGACCCGCCCAAGGTGACCGTGGTGCTCGACAAGAGCGCCCGTACCCGCCAGTTGGTGGAGGGCAGTGGCTGGTTCGTGCTGCAGGTGCCCAACGCCGCCCAGGCACGGCTCACCCACCAGGTGGGCAACCAGAGCCTGTTCGACCAGCCCGACAAGCTGGCGCGTATCGGTGTCGAGCTGGCCCGCGTCGCCGGGTTCGAGGCGCCGCTGGTCAACGGCTGCTCGGCCTGGCTGATGTGCCGGGTGATCGACGAGCCGCACAACCAGCAAACCTACGACCTGTTCATCGGCGAAGTGGTCGCGGCCTGGGCCGATGACCGGGTGTTCCGCGACGGGCACTGGGCCTACGAGCATGCCGACCCCGACTGGCGCAGCCTGCATTACGTGGCGGGCGGGCACTTCTATGCCATTGGCGAGCCGCTGGTGATCGACCAGGGCGAATGAATCGAACCCGTCATTCCCCGCAGCAGTGCGGCTTGCCAGGGGCGCCTTCGTAGCGGTCGTGGTGGCGCACCCAGTCCATCGTCCCGCCCTCGTTGCGCCCCAGTGGGGCCAGGTCGAGGAAGTTGTAGGTATTGACCAGGATGTCCAGCCCGCGGGCGTAGGTGGAGTAGGTGTGATAGACGCTGCCGTCGCGGTCGCGAATGAACGCGCTCAAGCCCGGAAGCTCCGCCTCGTTGCCGGAGTAGGGCGCGTAGTTGTACTCGGCGCTGCCATCGGTGGCCACGCTCACGCCAAAGTCCTGGTTGAAACGGCTGTCGTGGGAGGAATACCAGGGAAAGCGCCAGCCCATGCGCTGGCGGAACGCCTGGAATTCGCCAAAGGGTGCGCGTGATACCGCCACCAGCGACACGTCGTGATGGGCCAGGTGCAGGTTGGCGCCGTCGAAATGGTCGGCGAGAAAGGAGCAGCCCGGGCAGCCTTCGTTCCAGCCCTCGGCGAACATGAAGTGGTAGACCAGCAGCTGGCTGCGCCCGGCGAACAGGTCGGCCAGGGCCAGTTCGCCGTCGGGGCCGTGGAAACGGTAGTTTTCTTCGACCTGTACCCAGGGCAGGGCACGGCGGGCGGCGGCGAGTTCATCGCGTTGGTGGGTGAGGGCTTTTTCATGCAGCCACAGTTGCCGGCGGGCGGCGAGCCATTGGCTGCGGGTGACCACCGGGTGATTGTTGTCGAGCGTGTTCATGAGGCGCGCTCCGCGCTGAGGGGATTCATTGAGTGGTCGAATGGGCGTTCGGGGAATCGACGGGGAGCGGGTGGGGGCGACGAGTGGTGGGGTGGGTTGTTTATAGCTTGAGAAAGTGTGTGGGCTGACAGGTGCCTGCCTGGACATCTCCAGCGCCTATCAGATCGAGCGCCGCCCGCGCGGCGCATCGCGGGACAAGCCCGCTCCCACATCTGTTTCGGGCCAATATGTCCTGTGCCATCACCTGGCCCGCCTTGTTGGTACGACGCGGTATCAAGGTGGGCACTGCTGGCGCCTCGCCCAACTTGAGACATGCACCAAAGCGGGCAGCGGTACCCTCACAGGCATAATTGGCCCGAAACAAATGTGGGAGCGGGCTTGTCCCGCGATGCGCCGCGCGGGCGGCGCTCGATCTCAAGGGCGCTGGAGATATCCAGGCGGACACCTGTCAGCCCACATCCAATCTCAACCCTCTCCCTGCATCCGCTCAATCAAGGCCCACAACCGCGGGTCATTGAAGTCGTCGATCACCAGCTGCGACCCAGCCCCATGCAGGCGCTCGGCCGTCTGCGTGGTAGCCAAACCCACCGTATAAATACCGGCATCGCTGGCCGCCTTGACCCCCGGCAACGAATCCTCAAAAGCCAGCGCCTGCCCGGCTTCAGCCTGCAAACGCTGCAGCCCGGTCAGGTAGGGCAGCGGGTCCGGCTTTGGCCTGGCCAGCTCATCGGCCACCAGCACATGTTCGAAACGTCCATCCAGCCCCATGGCCCCGAGCATGTGCTCGGCGTTCAGCCGCGGCGCATTGGTCACTACGCACACGCCCACCGCATGTTGCCGGGCATGGTCGAGCAGGCGCAGCAGGCCGGGCAGGGGTTCGAGGCTCGGTGACAGTTCGCGGAACAGCGCCTCCTTGCGCTCGGCCAGGGCCTGGCGCTGGGCCGCATCGGCCTGAGGGAACAGGTCGGCGAACAGCAAACCGTTGGAGCGGCCGCTGACCTGCAGGTCGAACTGCTCCTGGGTCAGTTCGCGGCCATCGTAATCGTGCAGGAGCTGGCGGAAGGCCTGCAGGTGCAGGGTATCGGTGTCGGTGAGCGTCCCATCGAGGTCGAACAGCAAGGCGGTAAGCATCGGGCATCCTGGCGTTGAAGAATCAATTCAGCAGCATCATAGCCAAAGCCGACGACGAAGGGGGCTGTTCAGTGTTTCACAAAAAGAGTACAAATGTGCTCCATGGACAATCTGACCCCCAAACGCCGCGCCATTCTCGATTTCATTCGTGAGCGCATCACCGAACATGGCCAGCCGCCCTCGCTGGCCGATATCGCCGAGCGCTTCGGTTTTGCCTCGCGCAGCGTGGCGCGCAAACACATCACCGCCCTGTGCCAGGGCGGCTTCATCGACGTCACCCCCAACCAGGCGCGCGGTATCCGCCTGGCCGAGCCGCTGCGCCGGCCGGAGATTCTCGAACTGCCGGTGCTCGGCCAGGTCGCCGCAGGCGCTCCCATCGGTCCCGATCTCGACATTCACGAGCAATTGCTGCTCGACCCTAGTCTGTTTCGCCGTACCCCCGACTACCTGCTCAAGGTGCGTGGCGACTCGATGGTCGACGACGGTATCTTCGATGGCGACCTGGTCGGCATCCGCCAGCAGGGCGAGGCGCGCGACGGCCAGATCGTGGTCGCCCGGCTCGATGGCGAGGTCACCATCAAGCGCCTGCAGCACACCCGCGACGGCTACCGCCTGTTGCCACGCAACCCGCACTACCAACCCATCGACGTAGGCCCCGAGCACGAGTTCTTCATCGAAGGCGTGTTCTGCGGCTTGCTGAGGCGTGACTGATGGGCGCGGTGGTCGACCTCGACCGGCTGCTCGACCAGCGCCAGGTGTGGCGCGGCCGGCAGGCCCAGGCCCGGCCGGTTGGCTTGCAGCCCAGCGGGCATGCCGCGCTCGATGCACGGCTGCCAGAGGGCGGCTGGCCGGCGGCGGCATTGAGCGAGTTGCTGCTGGCCAGCCCAGGCGTGGGTGAGCTGCAGTTGCTCTGGCCGACGCTGGCACGGCTGACCGCCGCCAGTGAGCGGGTCGTGCTGGTGGCCCCACCCTTCATTCCCTATGCCCCGGCCTGGCAGGCAGCGGGTGTCGACCTGCGTTGGCTGGTGCAGGTCGACAGCGAGCGTGACGATGCCCTGTGGGCCGCCGAGCAATGCCTGCGCTCGGGCAGTTGCGCGGCGGTGCTGTGCTGGCCGGGGCGCGCCGATGACAAGGCCTTGCGTCGCCTGCAGGTGGCGGCGGAAACCGGTAACGCACTGGCGTTCGCCTGCCGCCCGCAGCAGGCCGCACTCAACCCGTCACCCGCCGCGCTGCGGATCGCCATCGACACCCGCCCGCCCCAGTGGCGGGTGCTCAAGTGCCGGGGCGGCCTGCCCCCCGCCAGCCCTATTGCCCGGGGCTGAAGCACCATGCTCTGGGCCTGCATCCTGTTCCCGCAGCTGGCGCTGGACAGCGTCCTGCGCCAACGCGACGACCCTGATACCCCTCTGGTGCTGCTGGGAGGGCCTGGCCAGCGCCGTGTGCTGCAGGCGGTCAGCCCGGCCGCCGCCAGGCTGGGGTTGCGCGCCGGGCAGCCGCTGCCCACGGCCCGCGCCCTGGCCGATGGTTTCACCTGCGTCGAAGTCGAGCCCGCGTGCATCGACCAGTTGCAACAGCTGCTGGCCGCCTGGGCCTACCGCTTCAGTGCTCAAGTCAGCCTGCACTATCCCCGTGCGCTGCTGCTGGAGGTGGGGTCGAGCCTGCAACTGTTCGGGCCCTGGCCCCTGTTCGAGGCACGCCTGCGCGAAGAGCTGGCCGGGCTGGGCCTGCGTCAGCGCATTGTGCTGGCCAGCAACCCGGTGGCGGCGCGGATGATCGCCAATGCCCACGATGGGCTGGCCGTGACCAGCCCCGACCAGACCCGGGCAGCCTTGCTCGACCTGCCCATCGAACGGGCCGGCCTGCCACCTGAGGCCAGCGCGGCCTTCGCACGCATGGGCCTGCACCGGCTGGGCCAGGTCGTGGCGCTGCCCCGTGATGCCCTGGCCCGGCGCTTCAGCAGCCAGGTGCAACTGCACCTGGATCAACTGTTCGGCCAGCGCTCGCTGGGGCTGGCGTTCTACCAACCGCCCGAGCGCTTCGAAGCACGGCTGGAGCTGAACTTCGATGTCGAGTCGCACCAGGCCCTGTTGTTTCCCTTGCGCCGGTTGCTCAGCGACCTGGCGGCGTTCCTCGCCGGCCGCGATTGCGGCGTGCAGCGGTTCGAGCTGTACCTGGAGCACGCCGAGGGCCCGGATACCGTGCTCAAGGTTGGCCTGCTGGCTGCCGAGCGTGATGGCGCAATGCTCTTCGAACTGGCGCGAGGGCGCCTGGAGCCGCTGCGCATTCCGGCGCCGGTGCGCAACCTGCGCCTGGTGGCGGCCGATCTGCCGCCGTTCGTGCCCCAGCACCAGGCATTGTTCGACCCACGCGCCCAGCAGGCACAACCCTGGGAGCAACTGCGCGAACGCCTGCGGGCACGCCTTGGCGATGAAGCCGTCAAGGGCCTGCGCGCCGAAGCCGATCATCGTCCTGAATGTGCCTGGCAGGGCGCGGAGCAGGGCGCGCCAGGCCAGTTGGTCATGGCGCCGGGCAGCCGCCCCGGCTGGCTGCTGCCTGAACCCCAAGCGCTGCCCGAGGCTGGCGTGCAACTGCTGGGGCACGCCGAACGCATCGAGTCCGGTTGGTGGGACGGGGGGGATGTGCGGCGTGATTACTACCGTATCGAAACCCGCGATGGCCTGCGCGGCTGGGCCTTCCGTGACCTCGCGGCCCCCGGGCCGCTCTGGTTGCAGGGCTGGTTCGCGTGAACGGCCAGGGCTACGCAGAGCTGCATTGCCTGTCGAACTTCAGCTTCCAGCGCGGCGCCTCCAGTGCCGACGAACTGTTTCGCCGTGCCCGTGAGCAGGGCTACCAGGCCCTGGCCATTACTGACGAGTGCACCCTGGCGGGCATCGTCCGGGCCTGGCAGGCCGCCCGTGAGCATGGCCTCAAGCTGATCGTCGGCAGTGAAGTGCGGGTGGAACAAGGGCCCAAACTGGTGCTGCTGGTGCAGGACCTTGGCGGTTACCAGAACCTGTGTGCGCTGATCACCCGGGCACGGCGCCGGGCGCCAAAGGGCAGCTACCGGCTGCTGGCCGAGGACCTTGCAGCCCATCATCAGGGGTTGCTGGCGTTGTGGGTGCCTGAAGCCGATGCGCCAGTCAGTGTCGGGCAGCAACTGCATGCACTGTTCGGTGAGCGGCTGTGGCTGGCCGTGCATCTGCATCGCGCAGCCGACGATGGCGCACGCCTGGCACAGCTGTACGCCTTGGGCGCACAACTGGCCGTGCCGCTGGTGGCCTGCGGCGATGTGCACATGCATGTGCGGGGGCGTCGCGCGCTGCAGGACTGCATCACCGCGATCCGCGCCCATTGCCCGGTGGCCGAGGCGGGGCGTTTGCTGTTCGCCAATGGCGAGCGTCACCTGCGCCCGCTCGATCAATTGCACGAACTCCATCCCCCGCACCTGCTGGCCGAAACCCTGGTTATCGCCAAGCGCTGCAGCTTCGATCTTTCGGAGCTCAAATATCAGTACCCACGCGAGCTGGTCCCTGAAGCCCATACGCCCGCCAGCTGGTTGCGCCAATTGTGCGAGCAGGGCCTGCCCAGGCGTTGGCCCAACGGGGTAACCGACAAGGTACGCGGCCTGCTGGACAAGGAGCTCGCGCTGATCGAGGAATTGGGCTACGACAGTTACTTCCTCACCGTGCACGACATCGTCGCCTTCGCACGCAGCCAGCACATTCTCTGCCAGGGCCGCGGTTCGGCGGCCAACTCGGTGGTGTGCTATGTGCTGGGTATCACCGAGCTCGATCCCACGGTGCACCGCCTGCTGTTCGAGCGCTTTCTGTCACGCGAGCGCAACGAGCCGCCGGACATCGACGTGGACTTCGAGCACGATCGCCGCGAAGAAGTGATCCAGTATGTGTTCCGCCGCTATGGCCGGCACCGGGCCGCGCTCACCGCAGTGGTCAGCAGTTACCACGCCGCCGGGGCGGTGCGCGATGTGGCACGGGCGCTGGGGTTGCCAGCCGACCAGGTGGACGCCCTGGCCAAGTGTTGTGGGCGCTGGAGCGACCGCATTCCGGATGCCGAACGCCTGGCCGAGGCCGGCTTCGATGCACAGAGCCCCTCGCTGCGGCGAATCCTGGTACTGGCCGGCGAGCTGATCGGCTTCCCCCGGCACCTGTCACAGCATCCGGGTGGTTTCGTCATTTCCCAGCAACCGCTGCACGAACTGGTGCCGGTGGAAAACGCGGCGATGGAAGACCGCACGGTGATCCAGTGGGACAAGGACGACCTGGACATGGTCGGCCTGCTCAAGGTCGATGTGCTGGCGCTGGGCATGCTCAGCGCGCTGCGCCGCTGCTTCGACCTGATCGCCCTGCACCGTGGGCGTGAGCTGACCCTGGCCAGCATCCCCGGGGAAGACCCGGCCACCTACGCCATGATCAGCCGTGCCGAAACCATGGGCGTGTTCCAGATCGAATCGCGGGCGCAGATGGCCATGTTGCCCAGGCTCAAACCCAATACCTTCTACGACCTGGTGATCGAAGTGGCGATCGTGCGGCCGGGGCCGATCCAGGGCGATATGGTCCACCCCTACCTGCGCCGCCGGCTGGGCCAGGAACCGGTCAGCTACCCCTCGGAAAAACTGCGCGAAGTGTTCCACCGTACCTTGGGCGTACCGCTGTTCCAGGAGCAGGTGATGGAACTGGCCATGGTCGCTGCCGACTACAGCCCCGGCGAGGCCGACCAGCTGCGCCGCAGCATGGCGGCGTGGAAGCGCCACGGCGGCCTTGAACCTCACCGGGTCAGGCTGATCGAGGGCATGCTGCGCAATGGTTACGAGCTGTCCTTTGCCGAGCGCATCTTCGAGCAGATCAAGGGTTTCGGCAGCTATGGTTTTCCCGAGTCCCACGCCGCCAGTTTCGCCCTGCTGTGCTACGCCAGCAGTTGGCTCAAATGCCACGAACCGGCGATCTTCACCTGTGCCTTGATCAATAGCTGGCCCATGGGCTTCTACAGCCCCGACCAGCTGTTGCAGGAAGCGCGTCGGCAGGGCATTGCGGTACGCCCGGTGGATGTCGAGCACAGCCAGTGGGACTGCACCCTGGAGCCGGAGGGCGAGGGTGCGTTGGCCATCCGCCTGGGGTTGCGGCAGATCCGCGGCTTTGGCGAAGGCGATGCCCGGCGCCTGGAGCAGGCGCGGGCACAACGGCCCTGGCGTGATGTCGAGGACCTCTGCCTGCGCGCCGGGCTCGACAGCCGCGCCTGTGCCCGGCTCGCCGATGCCGGTGCGCTTCGGGCGCTGGCCCGCGACCGGCACCAGGCGCGCTGGCAGGTGGCGGCAGTGCAGGCGCAGCTACCGCTGTTCGCCCAGGTCGAGGCAGCAGCAGAAGCACCGGTTGAGCTGCCCGTACCCAGCGTGGCCGAGGACCTGATGGCCGATTACGACACCCTCGGCACCACGCTCGGCTCGCATCCGCTGGCCTTGCTGCGCCCGCGCCTGCGCGCCTTGGGCTGTCGCAGTTCAGCGCAACTGGCCGAAGTCGAGCATGGCGACAGCATTGCCGTGGCCGGCCTGGTGGTTGGGCGCCAGCGACCGCAAACGGCCAGCGGCGTGACCTTCGTCACCCTCGAGGACGAGCATGGCATGGTCAATGTGGTGGTCTGGCGGGCGCTGGCCGAACGGCAGCGACAGGCGCTGGTGGGCGCGCGGTTGCTCAAGGTGAGCGGGCGGCTGGAGCAGGAGCAGGGCGTGCGCCATCTGATCGCCCGGCGGTTGGAGGACATCAGCCCCTTGCTGCAGGGGCTGGATGTGCGCAGCCGCGACTTTCATTGAGCGCCATCGCGGGGCCACGCATACCTCGTGGGAGCGGGCTTGCCCCGCGATAGGGCCTACACCATCGCCAATCTCTGCTTGCGCGTCGGCGCCGCAAACGCCAGGTCAATCGCCTGCAAGTCCGCCTCGGTCAGCACCAGGTCCTGCGCCGCTGCATTCAAGCGCACATGCGCCGGGTTCACGGCCTTGGGAATCGCAATCACCCCTTCGCCACGTGTGACCCATGCCAGGCTCACCTGCGCCGGCGTCGCAGCATGACGCGCAGCAATTTCAACCAGCACCGGGTGATGCAGCAGTCGCCCGGCCTGGGCCAGTGGGCAGTAAGCCATGGTCGGCAGTTGCTGCTGGCGGCTCCAAGGCAGCAGGTCGAACTCGATGCCACGCTCGGCCGGGTTGTACAGCACCTGGTTGGTGGCGCAGGCCGGGTTGTCCAGCTCCTGCAGGTCATCCAGGTCGAAGTTGGACACGCCCCAGCGGCGGATCTTGCCCTGCTCGATCAAGCGCTCGAAGGCCTCGACGGTCTCCTCGAGCGGATACTGCCCGCGCCAATGCAGCAGGTACAGGTCGATGCACTCGGTACCCAGCCGCTTGAGGCTGCGTTCGCACGCCGTCGGCAAGCCGCGCCGGCTGGCGTTGTGCGGGTAGACCTTGCTGACCAGGAATACCTGGTCGCGACGCCCGGCGATGGCCTGGCCGACCACCTGTTCGGCGCCGCCCTCGGCGTACATTTCGGCGGTATCGATCAGGCTCAGGCCCAGGTCGATGCCTTGTTGCAGCGCCGCCACTTCGGCCGCCTTGCTGCCTGGGTCTTCGCCCATGTACCAGGTGCCCTGGCCAATGGTCGGCACGCGGGTTCCCGCCAGATTCACGTAACGCATGTCACCTCCTGTGGATGGGTATGGGTCAGCAGCACGTCGAGCAGCGCTTCGGCGGCCCGTGACAGTTTGTGGTCGGCCAGGGCGATCACGCCGATGCGCCGCTCTACGGTGGGTTCGACCAGCGGCACGCAGCGGGCGCCGAGCTCTTGCATCTGGCCGATGCACAGGGCCGGCACGGCGCTCACGCCCAGGCCGCTGGCGACCATGCGGCCGATGGTCGACAGCTGGTGGCTCTCGAATGCCACCGTCAGCTTGCCGTGCCCGGCCACCAGGTGTTGTTCGAGTAACAGGCGCACTGCCGACGGCCGTTGCAGGGCGATGAAGTCTTCTGCCAACAGCTCGTGCCAGCGCACCTGGGGCTGGCGGGCGAGGGGCGAGTCGGCGGGCACCACGGCGACGAAACGGTCCATGTACAGCGGGTGGAAGCGTAGCGCCTCGCTGCCGTCGGGCTCGAAACCGATGCCCAGCTCGACACGGCGGTGGCGCACCAGTTCCAGCACCTGTTCGTTGATCACGTCGTGCACGGTGACGTTCACTTTCGGGTAGCGCTGGCGGAACACTTTCAGCGACTGCGGCAGCAAGTTGCCGGCGAAGGAGGGCATGGCCGCCACCGACACCCTGCCCAGCTGCAGGGTGAAGCGCTGGCGCAGCATCTCTTCGGTGTCGTCCCAGTCGGCCAGCAGGCGCCGGGCCAGGGGCAGCAGCACCTCGCCCTCGGGGGTGAGGCTGACGCTGCGGGTGGTACGGGTGAGCAGGGCGCCGCCGAGGTTGTCCTCCAGCGCCTTGATGGTCAGGCTCAAAGCCGGTTGCGACACATGCAGGTGCTCCCCGGCCTGGGCGAAGCTCTGGTATTTGGCCACGGTGACGAAGGCGCGCAGTTGCTTGACGTTCATGGCTGGCTTGCCCTTTGTTTTGCAAAAGTTATCAATCGATGACGAAAACAAAATTAACAAATCAGTCGACTACAGTGAAGATGACCGCACGGTTCCAACAACTACAAAAGGCGACTGAGCATGGCCGGACTGGACAAGCGTGTAGCAACCTACGAAGAGGCCCTGGCAGGCCTGACCGACAACATGACGGTACTGGCCGGCGGCTTCGGCCTGTGCGGCATCCCGGAAAACCTGATTGCCCAGATCAAGCGCCTGGGCGTCAAGGGCCTGACCGTGGTCTCCAACAACTGCGGCGTTGATGGCTTCGGCCTGGGTGTACTGCTGGAAGACCGGCAGATCCGCAAGATGATCGCCTCCTACGTGGGCGAGAACGCTGAATTCGAACGCCAGCTGCTCAGCGGCGAACTGGAAGTGGAGCTCACCCCGCAAGGCACCCTGGCCGAGAAGATGCGCGCAGGCGGCGCCGGCATTCCAGCCTTCTATACCGCCACCGGCTACGGCACCCCGGTCGCCGACGGCAAGGAAGTCCGCGAGTTCAAAGGCCGCAAGTACATCCTCGAAGAGTCGATCACCGGCGACTTCGCCATCGTCAAGGGCTGGAAAGCCGACCACTACGGCAATGTGGTGTATCGCAACACCGCGCAGAACTTCAACCCGCTGGCCGCCACCGCCGGCAAGATCACCGTGGTCGAGGTCGAAGAGATCGTCGAGCCCGGCGTGCTGCTGCCCAGCGAGATCCACACCCCGGGCATCTACGTCGACCGGGTCATCGTCGGCACCTTCGAGAAGCGCATCGAAAAGCGCACCGTCAAGGCCTGAGCGCCATCCTCAAGAACAACAAAGAGATCCTGACCATGGCACTGACCCGCGAACAAATGGCCCAACGCGTCGCCCGTGAACTCAAAGACGGCTACTACGTCAACCTCGGTATCGGCATCCCCACCCTGGTGGCCAACTACGTGCCTGCCGACATGGACGTGATGCTGCAGTCGGAAAACGGCCTGCTGGGCATGGGCGAATTCCCCACCGAAGCCACCATCGACGCCGACATGATCAACGCCGGCAAGCAGACCGTCACTGCCCGCCGCGGCGCGTCGATCTTCGACTCGGCGCAATCCTTCGCCATGATCCGTGGCGGCCACGTCGACCTCACCGTGCTCGGCGCTTTTGAAGTGGACGTGGAAGGCAACATCGCCTCGTGGATGATCCCCGGCAAGCTGGTCAAGGGCATGGGCGGGGCCATGGACCTGGTGGCCGGTGCCGACAACATCATCGTCACCATGACCCACGCCTCCAAGGATGGCGAGTCCAAGCTGTTGCCCCAATGCAGCCTGCCGCTGACCGGCGCCGGTTGCATCCGCAAGGTGCTGACCGACCTGGCCTACCTGGAAATCGAAAACGGTGCCTTCATCCTGCGCGAGACTGCGCCAGGGGTGAGCATCGAAGAGATCATCGAGAAAACCGCCGGCAAGCTGATCGTGCCGGACGATGTCAAGGAAATGACTTTCTAATCAAGCATCACCCGCCCTGTGGGTGCGGACCCGTGGGAGCGGGCTTGCCCCGCGATAGCGTCAGACCAGGTGCCACGATCGCCTGGTAGGGCGCTATCGCGGGGCAAGCCCGCTCCCACGACTTCGCTCCCACAGGGCTTTTGCGTTGCTTCAGTGTTGAAAATCAAAAAAACAAATAAAAGGAAAACCCCGTGGCCGCTGATATCCAAGACAGCCGCTCCGCTCGCTTTGCCCTGCGCTGCTCCAACTGGGCCGAACGCTGGTTCCCCGACTCCTGGGTGTTCGCCGCCCTGGCCGTGATGCTGGTGTGCCTGGGCGCGCTGGTGATGGGCGGCAAGCCCACCGACACCGCCAAGGCCTTCGGCGATGGCTTCTGGAGCCTGATCCCGTTCACCATGCAGATGGCCTTCGTGGTCATCGGCGGTTATGTGGTGGCCAGCTCGCCACCTGCCGCGCGGCTGATCGACCGCCTGGCGCGGCTGCCGAAAAACGGCCGTTCGGCCGTTTGCTGGGTGGCGCTGATCTCGATGCTCGCCTCGTTGCTCAACTGGGGCCTGTCGCTGGTGTTCGGCGGCCTGCTGGTGCGCGCCCTGGCTCGTCGCACCGACTTGAAGATGGATTATCGCGCCGCCGGTGCCGCTGCCTACCTGGGGCTCGGCGCAGTATGGGCACTGGGGCTGTCGTCGTCGGCGGCGCAGTTGCAGGCCAACCCGGCCAGCCTGCCGCCGTCGATCCTGTCCATCACCGGGGTGATCCCGTTCACCGAAACCATCTTCCTCTGGCAGTCCGGGGTCATGCTGGCGGCGCTGGTGATCGTCTCGCTGGTGATCGCCTATGCCACCGCACCGGGGCCGAACAGCGCGCGCAGTGCGCAAGACTGCGGCGTCGACCCCAGCTTCAGCGCACCGCCGGCGCCGCAGCGCACGCGCCCGGGCGAGTGGCTGGAGTACAGCCCGATCCTGATCCTGCTGCTGGTGGCCCTGGCCGGCGGCTGGCTGTACCAGGAGTTCGCCACCAAGCCTGCGATCACCGCGATTTCCGGGCTGAACACCTACAACCTGCTGTTCATCATGCTCGGCGCCTTGCTGCACTGGCGCCCGCGCAGCTTCCTCGATGCCGTGGCCCGCGCGGTGCCGACCACTACCGGGGTGCTGATCCAGTTCCCGCTGTACGGTTCGATCGCCGCCATCCTCACCCAGGTCAAGGGTGTCGACGGTGCGACTCTGGCCCACCACATCTCGGTGTTCTTCACCCAGATCGCCACCCATGACACCTACGCGTTGTTGATGGGGGTGTACTCGGCGGTGCTGGGCTTCTTCATCCCGTCCGGCGGTGGCAAGTGGATCATCGAGGCGCCCTACGTGATGCTGGTGGCCAACGACCTGCAGTACCACCTGGGCTGGGCGGTGCAGATCTACAACGCCGCCGAGGCGCTGCCGAACCTGATCAACCCGTTCTACATGCTGCCGCTGCTGGGCGTGCTGGGCCTGAAAGCGCGCGACCTGATTGGCTTCTCGTTCGTCCAGCTGCTGGTGCATGTGCCGCTGGTGCTGGTGCTGCTGTGGGCGCTGGGTACGACCTTGCAGTACGTGCCGCCCGTGATGCCGTAAGGCTCGGGTAGTGCCAGGGAAGGGCGGTCAGGTACCGCCCTTTTTTACGTTTCGATGACATATCGATAACGATTCGCATGTGCGATTCGTTTTCATGTGAATGCCGCCCGGTCGGCAGCCAAGGACTTTCATCGAAACGAACAAGGAGACAGGCAGCGATGTTCGCGCCCATCAGCCGTTCCATGGCCCTTACCCTGGGCCTGTGTGCCACCGCCGTCAGCCCGTTTGCGCAGGCAGAAGAGACCGAACAGCGGTCCGACGACAACGTGCTGGAACTCGGCACCACCGAGATTCTCGCCCAGGGCCTGGGCAGCACCACCGAGCACAGCGGCTCCTACACCACCGGCAGCATGAGCGCAGCGACGCGCCTGAACCTGTCGATCAAGGAAACCCCGCAATCGGTCTCGGTGCTGACCCGTCAGCAGCTCGACGACTTCCAGCTCGACACGCTCTCCGAAGCCATGACCCATGTCACCGGTGTCACCGTGCAGCGCAACGACTCCGAGCGGCCGATTTATTATTCGCGGGGCTATTCGATCAACAACTTCCAGATCGATGGGATGCTCAATACCTTCTCGAGCCTCAAGTCCGATTCGGACACCATCATCTACGACCGTATCGAGGTGGTGCGTGGTGCCACCGGCTTGACCACCGGGGCGGGCGACCCGTCCGGGACCATCGCCATGGTGCGCAAGCGCCCGACCTCGCAGCTGGCGATCAGCACTGGTGCCAGTGCCGGCAGCTACGACAACTACCACGGCTACCTCGACGTCGGCGGACCGCTGGGCCTTGAAGGGCGCCTGCGCGGGCGCACGGTGCTGGCCTACCGTGACAGCCAGTCGTTCATGGACAAATATGCCAGCCAGCGTGAGGTGGCCTACGGCATCCTCGAAGCCGACCTGACTGACAGCACCGTGCTTGCAGTGGGCTACGACTACCAGAACAAGCACGTACAAGGGGCCTCCTGGGGCACCGTGCCGTACTGGAACGCCACTGGCGGCAAGGCCGACCTGCCGCGCTCGACCAACCTGGCCGCGCCCTGGTCGTCCTGGCCGTTGAAAGACCAGACGGTGTTCGCCACCCTCGACCAACGCCTGGCCAACGACTGGCTGCTCAAGCTCGCCTATACCCATCGCGAGTCCGACAGCGATGGCAAGGTGTACTACGGCGGCAACGGTTTCCCCGCCGCCGACCGCAGCGGCATGAATGCCTGGTATCAGCATTTCAGCGGCGAAGAGCAGATGGACGCCATCGACTTCAACCTGGCAGGCCCTTACCAGCTGTTCGGCCGTAGCCACGACTTCATGGTCGGTTATGGTGAATCCGAGCGGCGCAACACGTCGCCTTACTTCATCAGAGGGCCACTGCCCGACGGTTACCAGAAGATCCTGGACTGGAAGTACATGAGCAGCATCGCCAAGTTCCAGGATATCGATACCGGGCTCGATGAATCGCGTGACTCCACCAAACAGAAGGCCGGCTACATCGCCACCCGGCTCAACCCCACCGACCGCCTACACTTTGTGCTCGGCAGCCGCTATGGCAGCTGGCAGACAGAAAGCCGCGAGTGGTCGTACGACGAGGCGCAGAATGGCACCGAACTGACGCCCAGCAAGCAGACCCAGAACGATCAGTGGACGCCGTATGCCGGGGTGCTGTACGACCTTACCGAGCAGTACACCGTCTATGCCAGCTACACCGACATCTTCAACCCGCAGTCGGTACGTGACAAAAACCGCCAGTACCTCGAACCCATCGTCGGCAAGGTCTACGAAGTGGGCGTCAAAGGCAGCCTGATGGACGACCGGCTCAACCTCAGCAGCGCGGTGTACCGCAGCAAACAGGACAACGTCGCCGAGCAGGACGATTCGGTACCGCCCAACGGCAACGAGGTGTTCTACAAATCCGGCGGCAAGGGCAACGTCGTCGAAGGCTTCGAGGCCGAGATTGCCGGCGAAGTGCGCCCCGACTGGCAAATGAGCCTGGGCTACAGCTACACCCACGCGGCCAACGCCGACAAGCAGCGCAAGAACCCCGAGCAGCCGCTGAACCTGGTGCGCTTCTCGACCACCTACAAGTTGACGCCGGCGTTGACCGTGGGTGGCACCCTGGACTGGCAGAGCGATACCCACAAGCAGGCCAACCGGCCAGTGGGTCGGGCGGCGAACGGTTCGATCATCACGGTGCGCGACGAGATCAGCCAGAAGGCCTTCTCGGTGGTGGGGCTGATGGCGCGGTATCAGTTCGACGAACACCTGTCGGCTTCGCTGAACGTGAAGAACCTGTTCGACGAGCACTATTACAACAACCTGGGCTTCTATAACGGGGTGTATCACGGCGAGCCACGGACGATGATGGTCAGCCTGGACTGGAAACTCTAGGCTCTGTACGAAAAGTATGGTCATCCATCGTTGTGGGAGCGGGCTTGCCCCGCGATCTGCAGCAACGCCTGAATTCGCGGCGTCTTTGACACTATTCGATATCGAGTACAGGAGCGCTTCGCGCTCCATCGCGGGACAAGCCCGCTCCCACGGTGATCGGCGTGGGAGCGGGCTTGCCCCGCGATGTTTTTGCCGGTTAACAAAACATAACGTCCCGCTCGTTGTTTTCTGTCGGATTACCCCGATAGGATGGCCCGAAGCTATTCCAGGGCTCTGGAACAGGGTTTCTCGGCACCTGGCAATAGATTGACCCAGCACAAGAACACAAAAGGGGCAGTCATGAGAGAGCGGATCACGGCACGGGGCCGGTACGGCGCCTGGCCATTGGCGGCCAGCGCGATGCTGGCGCTGGCACTGGCGGCATGGGCGGGCAGCGTCGATGCGGCGGTAGCCGCCGAGGAATACTCGGTCGAGTCGGCCAAGGCCAGCCAGAGCCTGTTGATCGGTGCCACCCACGCAGGCAAGCGCCTGGTGGTGGTCGGCGATCGCGGCCATATCCTGTTCTCCGACGACCAGGGCAAGACCTGGACTCAGGCCCGGGTACCCACCCGGCAACTGCTCACCGCCGTGTTCTTCCTCGATGACAAGCGCGGCTGGGCCGTTGGCCATGATGCGCAGATCCTCGCCAGCAGCGACGGCGGCGCGACCTGGAGCAAGCAGTTCGAAGACCGCTCCCGCGAAGCCCCGCTGCTCGATGTGCGCATGCTCGACCCGCAACAGGGTTTTGCCGTTGGCGCCTATGGCTCGGTGCTCGAAACCCTCGACGGTGGCCAGCACTGGCAAGACGTCGGCGAGCGCCTGGACAACCCCGATCAATTGCACCTCAACGCCATCACCTTGGTGAAAGGCGCCGGCCTGTTCATCGTTGGCGAGCAGGGCAGCATGTTCCGCTCCAGCGACAACGGCCAGAGCTGGTCGAAAGTCGAAAGCCCCTACGAGGGCTCGTTGTTCGGCGTGATCGGTACCGCCCAGCCCAACACCCTGCTGGCCTACGGCCTGCGCGGCAACTTGTTCCGTTCCACCGATTTCGGGGACAGCTGGCAGCCGATCGAGCTTCGGGCCGAGCGTGGCCCGCTCGAATTCGGCCTGGCAAGCGCTACGCTTCTCGAGGACGGCAGCGTGGTACTGGTCGGTAACGGCGGCAGCGTGCTGCGCAGCCACGACGACGGGCAGAGCTTCAGCGTGCGCAACCGCGCCGACCGCGTCGCTTTGGCCGGGGTCAGCGGCCTCGCCGGCGGCGGCCTGCTGCTGGTAGGGCAGGGCGGTGTGCACCTGGCATCGGCCGACGGCACCCAGGAGGTGCGCCCATGACCAGCCGGGAGAGCTTCGACATGCAGCACAAGGACAAGGCCACCCTGCTGGAACGCCTGATCTTCAACAACCGCCCCATGGTCATCGCCATCTGCGTGCTGGTGAGCCTGTTCCTGTTCTGGCAGGCCACGCAGATCCGCCCGTCCACCAGTTTCGAAAAGATGATCCCGCTGCAGCACCCCTTCATCGAGCAGATGATGGAGCACCGCAACGACCTGGCCAACCTCGGCAACACCGTGCGCATCTCGGTCGAGGCGGTCAACGGCGACATCTTCGACAAGGACTACATGGAAACGCTGCGGCAGATCCATGACGAGGTGTTCTACATCCCCGGCGTCGACCGCGCCGGCCTCAAGTCGTTGTGGAGCCCCAGCGTGCGCTGGAGCGAAGTCACCGAAGAGGGCTTCTCCGGCGGCGAGGTGATCCCCAATACCTACAACGGCTCGCAGGGCAGCCTCGACACCCTGCGCGACAACGTGCTCAAGTCGGGCCAGGTCGGGCGCCTGGTGGCCAACAACTTCAAGTCCAGCATCGTCGACATTCCGTTGCTGGAGAGCTTCCCCGACCCCCAGGACCCGGGCAAGCAGGTCAAGCTCGACTACCAGCAGTTCTCCCATCAGCTGGAAGAAAAGATCCGCGACAAGTTCCAGGCGCAGAACCCCAACGTCAAGATCCACATCGTCGGCTTCGCCAAGAAGGTCGGTGACCTGATCGACGGCCTGGTGATGGTGGCGATGTTCTTCGGCATCGCGCTGGTGATCACCTGGGCGCTGCTGTACTGGTTCACCTGGTGCATCCGCAGCACCATCGCCGTGCTGATCACCACCCTGGTGGCGGTGGTCTGGCAGTTGGGGCTTATGCATGCGGTGGGCTTCGGGCTCGATCCGTATTCGATGCTCGTGCCGTTCCTGATCTTCGCCATCGGCATCTCCCACGGGGTGCAGAAGATCAACGGCATCGCCTTGCAGTCCAGTGACGCCGACAATGCCCTGACCGCAGCCCGGCGTACTTTCCGCCAGTTGTTCCTGCCGGGGATGATCGCCATCCTGGCCGACGCCGTGGGCTTCATCACCCTGCTGATCATCGATATCGGGGTGATTCGCGAGCTGGCCATCGGCGCCTCGATCGGCGTGGCGGTGATCGTCTTCACCAACCTGATCCTGCTGCCCGTGGCCATCAGCTATGTCGGCATCAGCCAGAAGGCCATTGCCCGCAGCAAGAAGGACGCTACCCGCGAGCATCCGTTCTGGCGCCTGCTGGCCAACTTCGCCAGCCCCAAGGTGGCGCCGGTGTCCATCGTGCTGGCACTGCTGGCCTTCGCCGGCGGCCTCTGGTACAGCCAGAACCTGAAGATCGGCGACCTCGACCAGGGTGCCCCGGAACTGCGCCCCGACTCGCGCTACAACCAGGACAACCGCTTCATCATCAGCAACTACTCGACCAGTTCCGACGTGCTGGTGATCATGGTCAAGACCCCGGCCGAGAGCTGCTCGATCCACTCGACCATGGCGCCCATCGACGAGTTGATGTGGACCATGGACAACACCCCGGGCGTGCAATCGACCATCTCCCTGGTGACCGTGTCCAAACAGGTCATCAAGGGCATGAACGAGGGCAGCCTGAAGTGGGAGACGCTGTCGCGCAACCCGGGCATCCTCAACAACTCCATCGCCCGTGCCGACGGCCTGTACAACGGCGACTGCTCGCTGGCACCGGTGCTGGTGTTCCTCAACGACCACAAGGCCGAAACCCTGGAGCGGGTCACCGCCGCGGCCAAGGCCTTTGCCGACAGCCACAACAAGGACGGCCTGCAGTTCCTCCTGGCGGCGGGTAACGCCGGTATCGAGGCAGCGACCAACGAAGTGATCAAGTCGGCCGAGCTGACCATCCTGATCCTGGTCTACCTGTGCGTGGCGGTGATGTGCATGATCACCTTCCGCTCCTTCGCCGCCACCCTGTGCATCGTGCTGCCGCTGGTGCTCACCTCGGTGCTGGGCAACGCGCTGATGGCGTTCATGGGCATTGGCGTGAAGGTCGCCACGCTGCCGGTGGTTGCGCTGGGTGTGGGGATCGGCGTGGACTACGGCATCTACATCTACAGCCGTCTGGAAAGCTTCCTGCGCGCAGGCCTGCCACTGCAGGAGGCCTACTACCAGACGCTGCGCTCCACCGGCAAGGCGGTGCTGTTCACCGGCCTGTGCCTGGCCATCGGCGTGTGCACCTGGATCTTCTCGGCCATCAAGTTCCAGGCCGACATGGGCCTCATGCTGACCTTCATGCTGCTGTGGAACATGTTCGGTGCACTGTGGCTGCTGCCGGCGCTGGCGCGGTTCCTGATCAAGCCGGAGAAGCTGGCGGGCAAGGAGGGCGGGTCGATCTTCGCCCATTGACGTATGTGGGAGCGGGCTTGCCCCGCGATGGCGGTCGGTCAGGCGGTGATGATGCCCAGGCTGACGTCATCGCGGGGCAAGCCCGCTCCCACGTTCGGCGTGGCAGTTGATGGCTGGCAAGCCGACAGCCTGTGCGGTGGCTCCGGAGGATATAATGGCCACCTTTTCTGCCCTGGTGACCCCATGACTACCCTCGCCACCACCCTCGCAGCCTGCGACATGCTGCTGATCGACGGCCTGCACGCCTTCGACTTCACCTTCGACGAAACCGGCCTTGTGATCGAGTGCATGGACGGCCGCCAGCTGCGCCGCTGGACCTTCACCCCCGAGCAAGTCGCCGCGGCCACTGGCGCGGGCGACGACTGGCAGCTGGCCTCTGCCGAGGGCGAGCATCGTCTAGTCTGTATGAGTGCTTTCAGAGCCCCGGATGAAGAAGACGATGAATCGGACGTGGACGAGCCTGCTGACCGCTAGCCTCATGACCCTTGCAATCAATGCCAACGCCGCCACCTTGCTGGTGGGCAGCTACACCGATGGCCCCAGCCAGGGCATCTACCGCTACGGTTTTGACGAGCGCAACGGCCACATCGATGCCAAGCCCCAGCAAGTGGTCAAGGCGGTCAGCCCGTCATGGCTGGTGCTGTCCGCCGACCAGCGCTTGCTGTTCGCGGTCAACGAGACTGCGCAAGGCCATGCCAGCAGCTTTTCGCTGAGCAGCAAGGGCGAGATCAAACCGCTGAACCAGGTACCCAGCCAGGGCGACGAGCCGACCCACGCCAGCCTCAGCCACGACCAGCGCTACCTGTTTGTTGCCAACTACGCCGTCGCCCCCAACCCCGGCGGCAGCCTGGTGGTGATCCCGGTGGCGAAGGACGGCAAGCTCAAAGCGGTGGTGCAGCAGGCGCGGCATGCGCCGAGCAAGGTCAACCCCGAGCGCCAGGCCGGTGCCCATGTGCATTCGCTGGTGCTGTCGCCCGATGGTCGCCACCTGTACGCCTGCGACCTGGGCGCGGACAAGGTGTTCATCTACCGCTACGACGGCGCCAGCCCCGAACACCCGCTGAGCCCGGCGATCCCGCCAGCGGTCGACCTGCCGCCGGGCAGCGGGCCGCGGCATCTGCTGTTCGACGCCAAGGGCAAGCACGCCTACCTGACCCTGGAAATGAGCGCCGAAGTGGTGGTTTTCGATGCCCAGGATGGCGCGCTCACCGAGCGCCAGCGCTTGCCGCTGACCGACCTCAAGGACCCCGCCGCCAAAGCCGCCGGCGGGCTGCACTTGTCGGCGGACGGCCGTTTCCTTTACGTCAGCAACCGTGGCACGGCCAATGAGATCGTGGTGTATGAGGTGGGCAAGAACGACGGCCAGCTGACCCTGCTGCAGCGCCGCTCGGTGGAGGGCGATCATCCCCGGGAGTTCACCCTCGACCCCAGTGGCGACTTCCTGCTGGTAGCCAACCAGAAGAGCAACCAGATCGTGGTCATGCACCGCGATCCGCGCAAGGGCACCCTGGGCCAGACCGTACAGAAGTTCGACCAGCCGGCGCCGTCGGACCTCAAGTTCCTCGAGTGATAAGTCTTGCTTGTGGGGGCAACTGTCTTGCTCGCCATTCAAACAGCTGCGCGATTTCTGTGGGAGCGGGTTTACCCGCGAACACGGGCAAAGCCCGTGCCAGGCACCTAGGTTCATCTTCGCGGGTAAATCGCAGCGGCGAACCGCCGCTCCCACAGGTAGAGTGCAGGTCTTGAGTTCGGCGCGGTCAGGTGGGAGCAGGCTACTATCGATCCAAGTGATATTCGCTACTGCCGCAATGAATTTCAGCAGGCGCCCCCATCGGCGTAAGTTTTGACCCAAGGCCCCGACGGGCCAACGTCAAACCACCGAAGTCGAGGTCCGCCCACATGAACTTCAATCTCTTCTCGCTCATCGCCGCTTCCGCCATCTCCGCCTCGGTCGTGCTGCCAGCACACGCGCAGGCCGAACACAGCAGCAAGCCGTCCACTACCCACAGCTACACCGACAAATACCTGCAACAGAGCGCGCATTTCCACGCCGCCCTGAGCAAGCACTCCAATTGAGTGTGTAAAGCCATTGGTAATAGCACAACGCCATGTGATTTAATTTGACGCTAAATTTTTGACTCTCCAAGGGGCAGAGCATGATGTGGCGTATCACGGCGGTAGTGCTGTTGCTGATGTCGGCGCCGATCCTGGCGCTTTGAGGTGCCTTACCTGGCCATGATGGCCTTGAACAGGTCCGATTCCAGCCAGCCCTGCAACCAGCTCCGCACCCGCGGATAAGCCGCCTCGGCGAACCACTCAGGTTCGACCCCGGCAAACTGGCGCATCAAGGGCAGCAAAGCGGCATCGGCCAGGCTCGGGTGCTCGGCCAGCAGGTAGGGCCTGCCTTCGAGCAGGCTTTCCAGCTCCACCAGCCACGCCTCGGCCTGTTGCCGGTAATGCTCCCGGGAATGCTCGGGGTAGCGCTCGGCATATTTGTACAGGTTCACCTGGGCCTTGAACGTGCTGTCGTTACGCGCGATCAGCGCATCGGCCCGTTGTGCCGCCGCTGGGTCGGCCAGCAGACGCCAGTCCTCGGGGTCATGCCGGGCAAGGGCCCAGCGCATGATATCCAGGCTCTCTTCCAGCACCCCATCGCCGGTATCGAGCACCGGCACCGTGCCTTTGGGCGACAGTGCCAGCAGCTCGGCCGGCTTGTTCTTCATCGCCACCTCGACAATCGCCACCGGGCACTGCGCATAGCGCAGGGCCAGGCGCGCACGCATGGCCCAGGGGCAGCGGCGGAACGAGTAGAGGATCACCCGCTCACCTCGACATCGCTCAGGCCGTTACCTTGGCGACGCACCTGGATCTGCACCGGGATGCGCTCGTGCATTTCCTGTACGTGGGAGATCACCGCCACCTTGCGGCCCTGGGCTTGCAGGCCGTCGAGGGCATCCATGGCCAGTTGCAGCGACTCGGGGTCGAGGCTGCCGAAGCCCTCGTCGATGAACAGCGATTCGATGCGCAAGGTACTGGAAGCCATCGAGGCCAGGCCCAGGGCCAGTGCCAGCGAGACCAGGAAGGTTTCGCCGCCCGACAGCGAATGCACCGAACGCAGTTCGTCACCCATCTCGGTGTCCAGCACCAGCAGGCCCAGGGCACTGCCGCCGCGCTTGAGGCGATAGCGCCGGGCCAGCTGACGCAGCTGGCTGTTGGCGTGATGCAGCAGCAGGTCGAGGTTGTAGCCTTGGGCGATCTTGCGGAACACATCGCCCGAGGCGGAGCCTATCAAGGCGCTCAGGCGTGCCCAGCGTTGCCACTGCTGATAGGCCTGGTCGATCTGCTCGGCCAGGGCCTGGTGTGCCTGCTGGCGGCGTTGATCGTCGGCCTGCTGGGCGCGCAGTTCGGCGCATTGCTGCTCCTGGGCGACCAACTGCTGTTGCAGCTCGGCGAGGCTCTGCTCCAGCGCTTCGACCGGCAGTTCGCCTTGGGCTTGGGCAGCATGTTGCTGCAGGCGCTGCTCGCGCTCCTGCAACAGCACCCGGCCTTGCTCGATGGCTTTTTCCGCCGCCTGCAACTGTTGGCGCAGCTCACCGAGCTGGGCGTCGTCGATGGCCAGCAGGCGGTCGAGGCCGGCGTCGTCCAGTTCGGGGTGACTGCTGCGCCATTGGGCGATTGCGCCCTGCAGTTGCTGGTGCTCGTGCTCCAGGGCCTGCTGGCGCTGGCTGTTGGCGTTGAGTTCAGCGGCCAGTTGCACGCCCTGGGTACGCAATGCCTGCAAGCGCTGGGCAGTGTCGGCGTCGGCGGCGCGAGCCTGTTCCAGCTGCGCTTCCATATGTTGCTGCCAGGCTTCGGCACTGGCCTGCTCGCCGAGCAGCTCGCCAAGGGTGGCCTGGGCCTGCTGGCGCTGTGCGTCCAGTGCGGCGATTTTCTCCAGCAGTTGCTGCTGATTGTGCTGCCGGGCCTGTTGCTGGTCGCGCAGCTTGTCCAGCTGCTGCTGGCGGGCCTGTTGTTCTTCCTGTTCGTCCTTGCGCTGGTCGAGTTGCTGGCGGCGCAGGGCAATCTGCTGGTCAAGGCCGAGGAAAGCCTGGGCCGGGTCGTCGCGCAGGGCCTGGAGAATGTCCTGGGGCAGCACGCTGGCCAGGTCGTTCAGGCCCTGCTCCAGCTGCTGCTGGTCGGCAGCCAGGGCTTGGTGTTGCTGGTCGAGGTGGCGCTGGGCCTGCTGCTGGGCCTCGCTGGCAGCCTGTAGCTGCTGGGTGAGGCGAGCGGCGTCCTTTTGCAAGGCGAGCAGGGCGCCCTGGCGTTTCTCGTCGCGGTCGATCTCGTCGCCCAGGCGGCGCAACTGGCTGTCGAGCCAGGCGCTGCGAGCCTTGTCATCCTGGGGCGCGAGCGCCGGCCACAGGGCATGGGCCTGAACCTGCTCGAGCAACGGCTGTAGCTGTTCGCCCAGCGTGAGCTGTTGCTGTTGATAATCCTTGAGCTGGGCGTTGACCACGCCCAACTCGGTACGCAGTTCCACCAGCCTGGCGTTGAGGTGTTCGACGTGTTTCTGCGCTGCCTCCTCCTCGGCCTGGTCGTGGCGGCCCAGGCTGTGCAACAAGGCTTCTGGCTGGTGGAACGGGTGCTCGGCGCTGCCGCATACCGGGCACGGCTCGCCATCGCGCAGCTGGGCGCGCAGTTCTTCGACGCTGGTGTTGCGCGCCAGGCGCTGGCGATCAAGCAACTGGCGGGTCAGTGTCAGGGCCTGCTCGGCGCTTTCCAGCTCGCTCTTGGCCGCGGTGCCTGCGCCGATCAGTTGCTGGCGCTGCTGCATGGCCTGCTGCTGGCGATCGCGCAGGGCGTCGATCGCCTGGCGCAGTTCCAGCTCACGGCCATGCAGGCGGGCAAGTTCCTCGACGGCGCGCTGCTGCTTGCGGTTGTCCTGGAGCATGCCGCCGAGCAGGTCGATCTGCTCGGCCAGTGCATGGGGTTCGGCCCCGGCTTCGCGGAACAGCATCTCGAAGTTGTCGCGCTGGGTTTGCAGCTGGGCATTGGCCTGGCTCACCTGGGCCTGCAGGCCGGGCAGCTCCTCGCGGCCCTTGGCCAGCCGGCCGCCGATCAGCATCACTTGCTTCAATTGCGGCAGATAGGCCTGCCAGGCGTTGGCCAGGCTACCCAGGTGTTCACTGTCGGTCAGTGCCGCATCGATCTGCGCCAGTTGCTGCTGGCTGCGCAGCTGGTTTTCCTGCAACTGCTGCAGGTGTTGCTCAGCGTCGCTGACTTCCTGCGCAGCCTGCTGGCAGGCTGCGCGTTGTTCGCCCAGCTCTTTGTCGAGGCGGGCCAGGTCGCCCTGGGCGGCGAATGCCTGGCGCAGGCGCGGGGCGTTATCGCTGTGCTGGGCCTGATGCTGGGCCAGGGCCTGGCGCGCCGTTTCCAGTGCCTGCTCGAGTTCGCTGGTGCGGCTATGCAGTTCGCCTTGTTGGCGCTGCTGTTCGGCAATCGCCACGGCCAGCGGCGCCAACTGCCCGGCCAGATCCTGCTGGCGATGGAACTGGTGACGCTGCGGTGCAAGGCGTTCCAGGCGCTGCAGGTCGAGGCGTGGTTCGGCCAGTTGTTGCCAGTTGTGCTCGGCGGCTTGCAAGGCTGCATGGGCTTCGCCGTGCTGGGCTTGCAGCTGGCGTTGTTCGTCGAACCAGACGCGCTGCTGTTCCAGCTGGCGCTGGCGGGCCTGGTCGGCCTTGAACTGCTGCTGGGCCTGCTCCAGTTGCTGGTCGAGCAGGGCGCGGGCGTCGCTTGCCATCGGCAGCAGGTGCTCGGCCTGCTTCTTCAGGTCGTTGTGGCGTTCGCCGGTTTCCCGCGCCTTGCTGAAGGCGCGCTGGCCGAGGCGGGTGTAGATCGCCGTGTTGGTGAGCTTTTCCAGCAGCTCGCTGCGCTCTTTGTCGTCGGCCTTGAGGAAGGCGCCGAACTCGCTCTGGGCCAGCATTACCGCGCGGGTGAACTGTTCGAAGTTCAGCCCCAGGCGCGCTTCGATCAGCTGCTTGTATTCGTTCTTGCCGCTGCCAAGCAGCTGTTCGCTGTCCAGGTCGTACAGGCTCTGGCGGCTGTTCTGCAGCTTGCCATTGGCTTTCTCGCGGGCGCGGTTGGCTTCCCAGCGGGCGCGGTAGCGGGTGCCGTCGATGCCGACGAAGTCGACCTCGGCAAAACCGCTGCCGGTGCCGCGGCGCAGCAGGTTGCGCGGGTCCGAGGTGGGGATGTCGCCGTCGGCGTCGGGTACCTTGGCTTCCCGGGCAATGTCGTTCAGCCGCGGCACAGTGCCGAACAAGGCCAGGCACAGGGCATCGAGCAGGGTGCTCTTGCCGGCGCCGGTGGGCCCGGTGATGGCGAACAGGCCGGCGCTGGCCAAGGGCTCTGCGGTGAAATCGATGTCGATCGGCCCGGCCAGCGAGGCGAGGTTCTTCAGGCGGATGGCAAGAATCTTCATGGCTGCTCCTCTTCGTGCAGGACGTCCTGCAGCAGCTCGGCAAAATCGGCCAGGGCCTGCTCGTCGGCGGGGTTGCCGTAGGCCTGCTGCCAGGCGCGGCCGAACAGGTCCTGCGGGGTCATCTGCGCCAGTTCAACGAACGCCAGTTCATCGTCTTCCTGGCGGCCCGCGCCTGCGTATTCGGCGCTGATGCGCACCAGGCGCACCGCCTTGCCCTGCAGGGCAACCTCGATCTGCTGGCGCAGGTCGGGCTGCGGCTCGTCCAGCACTACCCGCACTTCGAGCCATGGCTGGCGGTTGGGATCTTCGAGCAGGTCGATCACTGGCAGTTCGCCGAGCTGTACCAGCAGTTCGCCCAGCGGGGCCGGGCCGACCCGCTGCAAGGCCACCGCGCGCGGGACCAGGCGTGGTTCGACGCTGACCAGTTCGCTGCCGTCGAGCTCCACTTCCAGCACCTGGTGCGGGTAGTTGATCTCGGCGAACGACAGCGGGATCGGCGCGCCGCTGTAGCGGATGCGGTTCTCGCGGTTGACCTTCTGCGGCTTGTGCAGGTGGCCAAGGGCAACGTAGCCGATGGCCTTGTCGAACAGCCGCGCCGGCAGGGCTTCGGCATTGCCGATGATCAGGCTGCGTTCAGAGTCTTCCGAGATGCTGCCGCCGGCCATGTGCGCATGGCTGATGGCGACCAGCGCCTGGTCCTTCTTGCGCTTTTTCTGCGCTGCCGCGATCAGTTGCTCGTGCACCTGGGTGATGCCTTGCAGGTAGTCGTCCCCCAGTGCTGTGCCTGTGACCTCGGCCGGGCGCAGGAACGGCAGGGCCAGGCACCAGGCTGCCACCTTGCCGCGGGCGTTGGTCAGCGGGATCAGCAGGCGCTCGGCGTCCAGTTGGCCTTCGTCCAGCCAGTGCACCCGGCCCAGGGCATGGGTGCGCAGGCGGCGCATCAGCGGCGCAGGCAGCTCGATGCGCGAGCCGGAATCGTGGTTGCCAGCGATCATCACGATATCCAGCTTGGGCTGCTGCTCATGGGCCTGGACGATGAAGTCGTACAGGCGTTCCTGGGCTTTGACCGGCGGGTTGACGGTGTCGAAGATGTCGCCGGCGATCAGCAGCGCATCGGGCTGGCGCAGGTGCAGTTGGCCGAGCAGCCAGTCGAGGAAGCAGGCGTGTTCGAAGTCGCGTTCCTGGCCATGCAGGCTCTGGCCAAGGTGCCAGTCGGAGGTGTGAAACAGACGCATGGGTGACCTGTAGGTTGTCGAGTCGGGCGGCCTGAATGGGCTCTGGGAAGGGCGGGTATGGTAACCCAACTCGCGGCTTTGGATCGGTCTGCCCATGCCGGGCTTGTCCGGTATTTACCCGAGTGTTTTAATATTTTGAAACAAGGAAGTTTTATGAAGCCCTCGCAAGCCCCGCCACTGCGCCTTTTCGCCTTTGCCGTCCCGGACCTTGTCGTCCGAGGCTCGCGCGTGGGCGACGGAAAAGCGCTTCATCTTCCACGTGAATGGTGGCAGGGACGCGGCCGCCACGCGGAACTTGGCTGATAGCCCTACTGAAAGTCCTTAAGGAACGATTATGGAAAGTATTCCCCAGACCCAAGCCGACCTGACCCGCTACAAGCCGAAGTGGCAGGAGCGTTTCGCCTTCTTCGACCAGCACGGCGGCCCGCGCAGCCCGACGTTCAAGGCGGCGTTCAAGGCCTTGCCGATGGGCAAGCGCCTGCTGATCAACATGAACTTCATCGCGTTCTTCTTCGGCCCGATCTACCTGTTCGTCCTCGGCCTGTGGAAGAAGAACCTGGCGCTGCTGGGGATCTCCCTGGCCGTGGGCCTGGTGCTGGGCTTCTATGAAGGGATTACCGGGACCGACTTGCCCCGGGTCGTGGACACGGGCGTGAACTGCGGCCTGGCGGCGCTGTGGGCCACAGTGACCAACTATGCCTACTACCTCAAAGAGGTGAAAGGCCAGCAAGGTTGGAACCCGTTCGAGAAGTAATACCGTCGGGTCGCTCGCGTCCCGGCCGCGTCGTCGGCAGCCGATGACGAGGCCGGGGCAGGTCACACGGCCTACTTCGGATACAGCGGTGGCAGGTTGCCGCTCTCTGCCGACGGCGCCTGCACCTGCTCTGCGGGCGGGATGGTCCCGATCGCCCGCCACAGTTCATCCCCGTGCCAGTACTGGCCGCTCTCGCTGTACAACGCCCCGTTCAAACCATCCAGCGCATCCGACAACGGCACGAACCGCGCCGCCATCTCGGCCAGGGTTTCCGGCTGCTGGCGCGCCCAGGCGTCCAGGGCCTGGCGCGTGGCCTGCGGGTCGTTGGCCTGACAGGCGCGCTTGAGGTCGTCGAGCAGCGTGCGCGGGCTCGGGCCGGTCTGCGCGGCGCGCAGTACCGCCGGCTGCGAGCGGGCGCGCCACCACAGGGTGAAACCGAGCAATGTGGTCAGGGCCAGGATCAGCGTGGCCAGTTGCCAGGGCCACAGCAGGCGGCTGGCGCTGCTGCTGTCGCCGACCGGGGTGTCGGCGCTGAGCGCCGGGTTGTCCTGCACGCTGAGGGTGCGCGCCGGCAGGCTGGTCTGCTGCAGGTGGTCTTCGAGGGTGTTCCACCAGGTCACCTCCAGCGCCGGCAGGGCCAACTCGCCGCTGTGGGTGGGCACCAGCGCTTCGCGCTCTTCGCGGTTGGCGACCATGCCGCGTTCGCTGATCTCGTTGCGCAGCAGTGGCTGGTCCGGGTAGCGGCGCAGGCCGACTGCCTCGGTGGCCGGCAGCGGCGGCAGCTGGGTGCTCGACAGCCCGTCGGCGCGCAGGGTGACATTGCGCGTCAGCGAGTCGCCGATCTGGGTGGGCTGGCTGGCCGGGTCGGGGTACCAGTGCTCTTCCAGGGTCAGGTTGCGTGCCGGCAGCCAGGGGCGGTCTTTCGGATAGTTGGCGGGGATTGGCTTGACGGTCAGGCGCAACGGCAGCGAACTGACCTGCACTTGGCGGCCGACCCGGGGGCTGCCGGCCGCTTGGGTGCCGTTGTCGGCGGCGGTGGCGGTGAACTGCAGCGGTGGGATTTCGAGCTCGCCACTTTGCTGCGGGTAGAGCGCGTAACGGGTTTCGATCACCCCGTGGCGCACACCGTTGATGTCTTTTTCATAGGTGCGCGACTCACCCAGCGGGTCGACCTTGGCGTTGTCCAGTTGCAGCGGGCTGAGGCTGCTGTCGTCGTACAGCGCCACCGAATGATAGATGCGCAGGGTGAGCACGGCCTGGGCCTGCACATACACTTCGTTGCTGTCCAGGGTGGTCTCGACGAACACCTGGGAGGCGACGTCCGGGCGTTGGCTGTCGGCCTGCTGCACTTGCAGGTCGATGGCCTGGCTGTGGGACTGCCCGAGTTGCAGTTCGGGGATGCGCAGGCTGCCGCTGCGCCGTGGCAGCAGGGTGATGATCCAGCGGGTGCTGGCGCGGGTTTCGCCGTCAAGGCTGTGCAGGCTGTTGAGCTGGCGCGTGCCGCGCACCTCGAAGTCGGCGTCGAGGGCATGCAGGTCGGGTTTGCCGAACTGGGTGACGTCCTGGCTCTCGAGGGTGAGCTCCAGGGTTTCGCCGGCTTCCAGGCGCGTGCGGTCGACGCTGGCCTGCAGGGTGAGTTCGGCCTGGGCCGCCAGGGCCCACAGCAGGGCAAGGAGAAAGACGCCGAGGCGACTCATCGTGAGGTTTCCTGATGCAATTGCTGTTCATACCAGAATTTGCGCCGCAACAGCTCCGCCGGGTTGTCGGGGATCTCGCGCAGCCATTGTTCCAGGGCCTGGCGCTGTTCGGCGTCGAGGCTGGTGGAGACCGGCCGCTGTGGCGGCTGGGTGACACTGTCATCGTTGCCCCCGGCAGTGCCGGGCGCTGTCTGGCTGGTGTTGCCGTTGGCATTTTCGGCGGACTGCTCTGGCTGGGCCTGCTCATCGGCGCCAGGGGTTCCCTGGGCGCTGGATGAACTGCTGTTGCCTTGGTTGTCGGTGCCGGGTGTGTCCTGGGCATCGGCATTGGCCGGCGGTTCTTCGGCCTTGGCCTCGCGCTGTTGCAGCAGCTGCTGGACCAGGGCCTGGTTGTCCAGCGCCGGCTTCAGGTCGGGCTGGCGCTCCAGCGCCTGTTCGTAGGCGTCCAGCGCCGCTTCCAGCTCGCCGGCGCGGGCCAGGGCATTGCCTCGATTGTAGTGGGCGGCGGCGTCGCTGCCTTGGGCAAAGGCGGCGGCGGCGCCAGCAAAGTCGCCGGCCTGGTACAGGGCCATGCCGCGCCATTGCGGGTCCTGGAAGTGGCGCGCGGCCGCCGCCGGTTGCTGACGCTGGAGCAACTGCTGGCCCTGCTGGTCCGGCCGGCGCCACAGGTCGTTGAACTCGAAGGCCTGGCTCGGTTGCGGCAGCGCCAGCAGCAGCGGCAGGCAGAACAGCCAGCCGCGCCGCCCGGCGCAGGCGGCCAGCAGCAGCAGGGGCAGCAACAGCCAGTAACCCTGGTCGGCCCAGCTGTCCAGTTGCACGGTCTGGCCGTCGTTGCGCAGCAGGCGCGGGTTGTCGAACAGGCCCAGGCCGCGCAGGTCGAGGTCGTCGATACGGGCGTGGCGGTAGCGCCCGCCGGTGCCATTGATGAAGCTCTTGAGCGCGGCGCTGTCCAGGCGCGGCATGAGGATGCCGCCCTGGTCGTCCTTGAGGTACTCGCCGTTGGCCTGGCGCACGGGCGCGCCTTCAGTGCTGCCGATGCCCAGCATCAACAGGCTTGGGCCCTGGCGGCCCAGGGCCTTGCTGATGCCGTCGCGCTCCTGTTCGCTCAGGGCCGAGCCGATCAGCAGCAGGCGGCCCTGGCCAAGGCCGCTCTGGGCCAGCAGCGAGAGGCCTTTCTGCACGGCCAGGTCGGCGCGCTGGCCGGGCTGCGGCATGATCGACGGGTCGATCGATTCGAGCAGATTGCGCGTGGTGCCCAGGTCGTCGGACAGCGGTACCAGGGTGTGCGCGGAGCCGGCATAGACCACCAGCGCGGTCTGGCTGTCACGCCGGTGTTCGAGCAGGTCGAGGATCTTGCGCCGGGCCTGCTCCAGGCGGTTGGGCGCGGTATCTTCGGCGAGCATCTGCGGGGTGAGCTCGAGCAGGATCACCAGCGGGTCGGCGGGGCGCTGGCGGGTTTCTTCAAGGCGCTGCCAGCTTGGCCCGAGCAGGGCCAGCACCACCAGCAGCCAGGCCAGGCCCAGGGCGACCCAGGGCAGTTTGCTGGTGCTGCCGCTGCCGCCACCGAGCAGCACGGCGTGGAACTGCTGGGGCAGGATCAGCTGCCAGCGCCCGGCACGCTTGCGCCGGTGCCAGAGCTTGAACAGCAGCCAGCCGAGCAGGGGCACTACCAGCAGCCAGAGTGGGCGCAGCCATTGCGGCCAGAGTTCGATCATCGCCGCCTCCTCAGGCGCAGGCGCTTGAGGCGCTGGCGCCATTCGGGGTGCGGCTGCAGAAAGCGCGGTTTGCGCAGCAGGCGTTGCAGCAGGTTGTCCGGCCACTGCACGGCCACCACCAGCAGCACGCTGAGCAGCAGGGCCAGGGCCAGCGGCCAGGCGTACAGCTCGCTGGCGGTGCGGGCCTGGGTGGGTTGCTGGGCCACCGGTTCCAGTTGGTCGAGGGTGTCGCCGATGGCGTTGAGCTCAGCGCCGTCATGGGCGCGGAAGTAGCTGCCGTGGGTGATGTCGGCAATCTCCTTGAGCGAGGCTTCGTCCAGGTCCAGGCTCGGGTTCAGCCCGAGCAGGCCCGGGGTGCCGCTGGCCTCGGGGTTGGCGCCGATGCCGATGGTATAGATGCGCACGCCTTCCTGGGCCGCCAGGCGGGCGGCGGTCAGCGGGTGGATCTGCCCACCGTTGTTGGCGCCGTCGGTGATCAGCACCAGCACCCGGCTTTGTGCCGGGCGCTGGCGCAGGCGCTTGACC
The DNA here is from genome assembly GCF_049310485.1 of Pseudomonas sp. GZD-209. Lineage (NCBI taxonomy): Bacteria > Pseudomonadati > Pseudomonadota > Gammaproteobacteria > Pseudomonadales > Pseudomonadaceae > Pseudomonas > Pseudomonas sp. GZD-209. The sequence goes on along the minus strand of NZ_JBMOWQ010000022.1, from coordinate 50,191 downwards.
GCCAGGCCGATGGCGTCGCCGACGGCGGTGTTCTTGCCGGCGATGCCGATCTGCGCTTCGTCGAGGAAGGTGCGCACGGTACGCCGGTCGAAGGTCAGCGGGGCCTGCAGGTAGGCCTGGCTGCCAAACAGGATCAGCCCGACCCGGTCGCCCTGGCGGTCCTGGAGGAAGTCGCCCATCAAGGCCTTGACCAGGTCCAGCCGGCTGATTTCCTCGCCCTGCCACTGCATGTCGGGGAAGTCCATGGAACCGGACACATCCACCGCCACCAGCAGGTCGCGGCCGCTGGCCGACACCGGCACCGGCTCGCCCAGCCATTGCGGGCGGGCGGCGGCCAGCAGCAACAGCAACCAGATCAGGATGAACGGCGCCTGTTGGCGCCAGGTCGGCAGGTTCAGCCGCGCGCGGCGCCCGGCCAGGCCTTCGAGCTCGTCGAGGAAGCCGACCTTGAGCACCGGCTCGCCACTGTCGGCGGCGGGCAGCACCAGGCGCGCCAGCCAGGGCAGCGGGAACAGCGCCAGGAGCCACGGCCAGGCCAGTTCAAACATGCTTGCGGATCCAGGTTTCGACCGCCTGGGCGAGCCCGGCGATGGCTTTGTCGTCGAGCTTGCACTCGGGCTTGTAGGCGCCTTCGACCAGCACCATCCAGCGCGTCAGGCCGGCGGCAGGGCAGCGGTTGTCGAGGAAGGCCAGCCATTGCCGGCCGTTGAGGGTATGGCTGTTGGCGCCGGGGTAGTGGTTGCGGCACAGGCGTTTGAGCAGGGCGTTGATCTGCTGCAGCCAGGCACCGGCCGGCACACCGTCGTAGGGGCGCGGCAGGCGCGCCAGTTCCGCCAGCGCTTCGACGCGCACCGGGTCCAGCGGCAGTTCGGCACGCACCACCTTGCGCTTGCCCGGGCGCCAGCGGCGCAGGCGCCAGGCACCCCAGGCCAGCAACGGCAGCAGGGCCAGCAGCAGCCACCAGCCCGGCGCCGGTGGCCACAGGCCGATCGGCGCCGGGGCGATCAGTGGCTGCAGCTGATCCAGTGGGTTCATTGGCGGCTCCCGGAACGCTGGGCATTCAGGTATTCGCGCAGTTGCTCGATCATTTCGCTCTGGGTGCTCAGTGGCATCAGCACTACCCGCAGTTTTTGCGCCAGCAACTCCCAGCGCTCGATGCGTGCTTCGGCCTGCTGGCGGTAAGCCTGGCGCAGGCTGGCGTCGAGGGTGTCGAGTTCCAGCTGCGCACCGCGCTGGGCGAAGCGCAACAGGCCGGCGGCGGGCAGGGCGTGGTCGAGCGGGTCGCTGACCGGCAACAGCAGCACGTCGCAATGGCGCGAGAGCATCGCCAGGTGTTGCTCGACGCTGGCGCTGAGGGCGCGTTCGTCGCAGATGACGATGGCCAGGCTGCCAGGGCGCAGCACCTCGCGCGCCCGGCGCAGGGCCAGGCCCAGGCTGTCGGCCTGGGGCAGGGCTTCGGTATGCAGGGCCTGGTTGACTTTCGCCAGGCGGTTGAGCAACTGCAGCAGGCTTTGTTTGCTGCGCCGGGGTTTGATCTCCAGGTGCTCGTTGTCACCGAACACCAGCCCGCCGATACGGTCGTTGTGGCCCAGTGCGGCCCAGCCGAACAGGGCAGCGGCCTGGGCCGCCAGCACCGACTTGAACATCAGCCCTGAGCCGAAGAACAGGCGCTGGCTCTGTTCGACCATGATGAAGATCGGCCGCTCGCGCTCCTCATGGAACAGCTTGGTGTGCGGCTCCTGGGTGCGCGCGGTGACGCGCCAGTCGATGTTGCGCACATCGTCGCCGGCCTGGTAGACCCGCACCTGGTCGAAGTCCACCCCGCGCCCGCGCAGCTTGGAGTGGTGCAGGCCCACCAGCGGGCTGCGTTGCCCGGGCCGCGAGAACAGCTGGATCTCGCGCACGCGGTGGCGCATGTCGATCAGGTCGGCGAGGCCGATGCGGATGCCGGAGTCGGCCAGCGTGCGGGTGGGCATGGGTTCAGGCGACGGCGACGACGTCGAGGATGCGCTGCACCACGCGGTCCTGGTCGACCCCCGCGGCCTCGGCCTCGAACGACAGGATGATGCGGTGGCGCAGCACGTCGAACAGCACCGCCTGGATGTCCTCGGGGCTGACGAAGTCGCGCCCGGCCAGCCAGGCGTGGGCGCGTGCGCAGCGGTCCAGGGCGATCGAGCCGCGCGGGCTGGCGCCATAGGCGATCCAGTCGGCCAGTTCGCTGTCGAACTTGGCCGGGGTGCGCGTGGCCATCACCAGTTGCACCAGGTATTCCTCCACGGCGTCGGCCATGTACAGGCCGAGGATTTCCTTGCGTGCGGCGAAGATGGCCTGCTGGCTGACCCGTCGCTCGGGTTTCACCTCGCCGCCCAGTGCTTCGCCGCGGGCCTGCATAAGGATGCGCCGCTCGACCGCAGCGTCGGGGAAGCCGATCTTCACGTGCATGAGGAAGCGGTCGAGTTGGGCTTCGGGCAGCGGGTAGGTGCCTTCCTGCTCGATCGGGTTCTGCGTGGCCATCACCAGGAACAGCGGCGACAGCTCGTAGGTGCTGCGCCCGACGCTGACCTGGCGCTCGGCCATGGCTTCGAGCAGCGCCGACTGGACCTTGGCCGGGGCGCGGTTGATTTCGTCGGCCAGCACCAGGTTGTGGAAGATCGGCCCCTGCTGGAACACGAAGCTGCCGGTTTCCGGGCGGTAGATTTCGGTGCCGGTGATGTCGGCGGGGAGCAGGTCGGGGGTGAACTGGATGCGATGGAACTCGGCTTCGATGCCCTCGGCGAGCTCTTTGATGGCCTTGGTCTTGGCCAGGCCCGGAGCCCCTTCCACCAGCATGTGGCCGTCGGCCAGCAGCACGATCAGCAGGCGCTCGACCAGTTTTTCCTGGCCGAGGATCTGGGAAGAGAGAAAGGTGCGCAGCGCGTTCAGCGCCTCACGGTGTTCCATCGTCGACGGTTCCTGGGAGTGGGCCTGGGGTGCGCTGGGGCGCGGTTGCCGGGCGGGGGGATACTTTAATCTATCCGGGGGTGCGGGGCCTAATGGGCGGGGGTAAAAATCTTGAAAAGAAAGGGGGGGAGGGTAGCCGGGAATTGCGTCAGGAGCACCGGGTGTTCGCCTTGGTTTTTGGGGTGGGGCACAAATCGAGCGCCGCCCGCGCGGCGCTTCGCGGGTGAACCCGCTCCCACAGTTTGTTTCGGGCCAATTATGCCTGTGAGGGTACCGCTGCCCGCCTTGGTACATGCCTCAAGTCAGGTGAGGCGTCAGTGGTGCCCACCTTACTACCGCGTCGTGCCAACAAGGCAGACCAGGTAGTGGCACAGGAGAAACTGGCCCGAAACAAACTGTGGGAGCGGGTTTACCCGCGAAGCGCCGCGCGGGCGGCGCTCGATTTCACAGGCGCAACACCTCTCAAGGCGAACACTTCTCCACCCTTTCCCCAAAGTTGGAAAGCTTCTTGCAAAGCCAGCGCCAGGCGCCACCCAGGCGTCAAAGTTTTGCTTCAAGAGGACTCGCGGTGGATCGCACTCAGTTAATCAGCAACGCGCGCAACAACCTGGCCGGTCTCGGCAGGGGCAACCTCGGCGTGCCGCTGTTACTGCTGGTGATGTTGGCAATGATGATGTTGCCGATACCGCCGTTCCTGCTCGACGTGTTCTTCACCTTCAACATCGCCCTGTCGATCGTGGTCCTGCTGGTGTGCGTCTATGCCCTGCGCCCGCTCGATTTCGCCGCCTTCCCGACCATCCTGCTGGTGGCCACGCTGTTGCGCCTGGCGCTGAACGTCGCGTCCACCCGGGTGGTCATGCTGCATGGTCAGGAAGGGCATGGCGCCGCGGGCAAGGTGATCCAGGCGTTCGGTGAAGTGGTGATCGGCGGCAATTACGTCGTCGGTGCGGTGGTGTTCGCCATCCTCATGATCATCAACTTCGTGGTGGTGACCAAGGGTGCCGGGCGTATCTCCGAGGTGAGCGCGCGTTTCACCCTTGACGCCATGCCCGGCAAGCAGATGGCCATCGACGCCGACCTCAATGCCGGCCTGATCGACCAGGCCCAGGCCAAGGCGCGTCGTAGCGAAGTGGCCCAGGAGGCCGAGTTCTACGGCTCGATGGACGGTGCCAGCAAGTTCGTCCGTGGCGATGCCATCGCCGGCCTGCTGATCCTGTTCATCAACCTCATCGGCGGCATGCTGATCGGCATGCTGCAGCACGACATGACCTTCAGCGATGCCGGCAAGGTCTACGCGCTGCTGACCATTGGTGACGGTTTGGTGGCGCAATTGCCATCACTGCTGCTGTCCACCGCTGCTGCGATCATGGTGACCCGTGCTTCGGGCTCCGAGGACATGGGCAAGCTGATCAATCGGCAGATGTTCGACTCGCCCAAGGCCCTGGCGGTTTCCGGCGCGCTGATGATCGTCATGGGCCTGGTGCCGGGCATGCCGCACATGGCCTTCCTCAGCCTGGGCGGGGTGGCCGCCGGCGCTGCCTACCTGGTGTGGAAGAAGCAGCAGAAGGCCAAGGCCCAGGCCCTGGAAGAGATTCAGCGCCAGCAGGACCTGCTGCCATCGCCGCAGCGTGCCATGGACACCAAGGAGCTGGGCTGGGACGACGTCACCCCCATCGACATGATCGGCCTGGAGGTGGGTTATCGCCTGATTCCGCTGGTCGATCGCAACCAGGGCGGCCAATTGCTGGCGCGGATCAAGGGCGTGCGCAAGAAGCTGTCCCAGGACCTGGGCTTCCTCATGCCCACCGTGCACATTCGCGACAACCTCGACCTGCAGCCCAGTGCCTATCGCCTGACGCTGATGGGGGTGATCCTGGCGGAGGCCGAGATCTACCCGGACCGTGAACTGGCGATCAACCCCGGCCAGGTGTTCGGCACGCTCAACGGCATCGCCTCGCGCGACCCGGCGTTCGGCCTGGAGGCAGTGTGGATCGATGTAGGCCAGCGCGCCCAGGCGCAGTCGCTGGGTTACACGGTGGTGGATGCCAGCACCGTGGTCGCCACTCACCTCAACCAGATCCTGCAGAAGCACTGCCATGAGCTGATTGGCCATGAAGAGGTCCAGCAGTTGCTGCAGGTGCTGGCCAAGGCGTCGCCGAAACTGGCCGAAGAGCTGGTGCCGGGTGTCATTTCCTTGTCGGGCTTGCTCAAGGTTCTGCAGGCGTTGCTTTCCGAGCAGGTGCCGGTGCGCGACATCCGCAGCATTGCCGAAGCCATCGCCAACAACGCAGTGAAGAGTCAAGATACCGCCGCGCTGGTGGCGGTGGTGCGGGTCGGGTTGTCCCGCGCTATCGTTCAAAGCATTGTCGGCGTTGAGTCCGAGCTGCCTGTGATCACCCTGGAGCCAAGGTTGGAACAGATCTTGCTCAATAGTTTGCAAAGGGCCGGGCAAGGTCAGGAAGACGGTGTTCTTCTTGAGCCAAGCATGGCCGAAAAGCTTCAGCGCTCGTTGATCGAGGCGGCCCAGCGTCAGGAAATGCAGGGCCAGCCGGCCATCCTCCTGGTGGCGGGCCCGATCCGCGCCATGCTGTCGCGTTTTGGTCGCCTGGCTGTACCGAATTTGCATGTTTTGGCGTATCAGGAAATACCTGACAACAAGCAAGTCACCATTGTTGCCACCGTGGGCCCCAACGGCTGAGGTAGTGGGTTATGCAAGTTAAGCGTTTTTTCGCCGCCGATATGCGTCAGGCCATGAAGCTGGTTCGTGATGAGCTTGGCTCCGATGCCGCCATCATCGGCAACCGGCGCATCGCTGGCGGTGTCGAGTTGACGGCCGCGCTGGACTACAAGCTGTCCGCCCTGGCCCCACGGGTGCCGAATGCCGAGCTTGAGGACGAGTTGCGCAAGACCCAGTCGCGCATCGTCACCGCCCAGGCTGAAATCAGCGGGCGCAACGAAATCGGCGAGGGCAACCGGCAGTTGTTCGCCGGCCAGTCGCTGACCGCCTCCGAGCCGCTGGTCGAGCCGCATGTCGACGCGCCGGCGGCGCCTGCCGCACCGGCTGCCGCGCCGGTCGACCCGCGCCTGTTCGACGCCATGCGCTCGGAGCTCACCGGCCTGCGCGAGCTGCTCGAAGTGCAGCTCGGTTCGCTGGCCTGGAGCCAGTTGCAAGGTAACAAACCCCAACAGGCCAACCTCTGGCGCCGCCTGCAGCGCCTGGGCTTGTCGGGCGGGCTGGCCCGCGAACTGCTGGAGCTGACCGCCGAAATCGAAGAGCCGCGCCACGCCTGGCGCATGGTCCTGGCGCACCTGGCGCGGATGATCGACGTGCCCGAGGTCGAGCCGATCGAGGAGGGCGGGGTGATCGCCATGGTCGGCCCGGCCGGCATGGGCAAGACCACTACCCTGGCGAAACTGGCCGCACGCTATGTGCTCAAGTACGGCGCGAGCAATATCGCCCTGGTGAGCATGGACAGCTTCCGCATCGGCGCCCAGGAACAGCTGAAAACCCTGGGGCGCATCCTCAATGTGCCGGTTACCTACGTCGACCCGGGCGAGTCCCTGGCCCAGGCGCTCGAGCCGCTGCTGCGCAAGCGCGTGGTGCTGATCGATACCGCCGGCCTGCAGGCCAGCGACCCGGCGCTGCGCATGCAGCTGGAGACGCTGGCCGGCCGCGGCATCGCCTCGAAGAACTATCTGGTACTGGCCACCACCAGCCAGAAACAGGTGCTCACCGCTGCCTACCACAGCTACAAGCGCTGCGGCCTGGCCGGTTGCATCCTGACCAAGCTCGATGAAACTGCCTGCCTCGGTGAAGTGCTGAGCTTGGCCATCGGTCACGAATTGCCGATTGCCTACCTGACCGACGGGCCACGCATTCCGGATGATCTGCAATTGCCGCGCAAACACCAGTTGGTGAGCCGCGCGGTGAGCGTACAGATGCAGGACGAGCCCAGCGAAGAGGCCATGGCCGACATGTTCGCTGATCTCTACCACAACCCCGGCAAGCGGGCGGGGTGAAGGTGAACACTGTGCAAAGTACCTACATCATGGGGTTGCCCGGCCTGGCCGCGGCGCTGAGCATCAAGCCCCTCATGTGGCCTGGGTCCAAGCAAGACAAGGTAAACAACAGACATGGGTAGCATGCATCCCGTACAGGTGATCGCCGTCACTGGTGGCAAAGGTGGCGTCGGCAAGACCAACGTTTCAGTGAACCTGTCCCTGGCGCTGGCCGAACTCGGCCGCCGGGTCATGCTGCTCGACGCCGACCTGGGCCTGGCCAATGTCGACGTGCTGCTGGGCCTGACACCCAAGCGCACCCTGGCCGACGTCATCGAAGGCCGTTGCGAGCTGCGTGACGTGTTGCTGCAGGGCCCGGGCGGGGTACGCATCGTGCCGGCCGCCTCGGGCACCCAGAGCATGGTGCACCTGGCGCCGGCCCAGCACGCCGGCCTGATCCAGGCGTTCAGCGAAATCGGCGACAACCTCGATGTGCTGGTGATCGACACCGCCGCCGGGATCGGCGAGTCGGTGGTCAGCTTCGTGCGTGCGGCGCAAGAGGTGTTGCTGGTGGTCTGCGACGAGCCCACCTCGATCACCGATGCCTACGCCCTGATCAAGCTGCTCAACCGCGACTACGGCATGAATCGTTTCCGCGTGCTGGCCAACATGGCGCAGAGCCCGCAGGAAGGGCGCAACCTGTTCGCCAAATTGACCAAGGTCACGGATCGCTTCCTCGACGTCGCCCTACAATACGTCGGCGCCGTGCCCTACGACGAATGTGTGCGCAAGGCGGTGCAGAAGCAGCGGGCGGTCTATGAGGCCTTCCCACGGTCCAAGTGTGCGCTGGCCTTCAAGGCCATCGCGCAGAAGGTCGACAGCTGGCCGCTGCCAGCCAACCCACGCGGGCACCTGGAGTTTTTCGTCGAGCGTCTGGTGCAGCCCACCAGCGCGGGGCCAGTGCTATGAGTGCGAGCGGATTCAAGATGTACAGCAAGGCGTCGAAGGACGCCCAGTACGAGCTGGTCGAGCGCTACGCGCCGCTGGTCAAGCGCATCGCCTACCACCTGCTGGCGCGCCTGCCGGCCAACGTGCAGGTCGAGGACCTGATCCAGGCCGGCATGATCGGCCTGCTGGAAGTCGCCAACAAGTACGACGCCAGCAAGGGCGCCAGCTTCGAGACCTACGCCGGCATCCGCATCCGCGGCGCCATGCTCGACGAGGTGCGCAAGGGCGATTGGGCACCACGTTCGGTGCACCGCAATACGCGCATGGTCAGTGACGCAATGCGCTCGGTTGAAGCAAGAACTGGTCGCGACGCTAAAGATCACGAGGTTGCTGCCGAACTCCAATTGAGTCTCGATGATTACTACGGGATTCTGAACGACACCTTGGGCAGCCGCCTGTTCAGTTTTGACGACCTGTTGCAGGACGGTGAACACGAAGGTTTGCACGAGGACGGGGCCAGCGGCCAGCTGGAGCCATCGCGTGACCTGGAAGACGAGCGCTTCCAGCGCGCCCTGGCCGAGGCGATCGCCAACCTGCCGGAGCGTGAGCGCCTGGTGCTCGCGCTGTACTACGACGAAGAGCTGAACCTCAAGGAAATCGGTGAGGTGCTGGGGGTCAGCGAGTCACGTGTCAGCCAGTTGCATAGCCAGTGCGCGGCGCGTTTGCGCGGCCGCCTGGGGGAATGGCGGGCACGCTGAGCCCGGGTTCGATGCAGTCGTTTTTTGCTCTACCGAATTGATTGACTGCGCGCTCGGCGCCGAGCGCGTTTAAGACTGCTTGGAGGTCTACTTGAACAAAGACATGAAAATCCTCATCGTTGACGACTTTTCGACGATGCGGCGGATCATCAAGAACCTGTTGCGTGATCTGGGGTTCACCAATACCTCGGAAGCTGACGACGGCAACACCGCGTTGCCGATGCTGGAAAGCGGCCACTTCGATTTCCTGGTGACCGACTGGAACATGCCGGGCATGTCCGGTATCGAACTGCTGCGCAAAGTCCGCGCTGACGAGCGTCTGAAGCACCTGCCGGTGCTGATGGTGACCGCCGAAGCCAAACGTGAGCAGATCATCGAAGCGGCCCAGGCCGGGGTAAACGGCTATGTGGTCAAGCCTTTCACCGCCCAGGTGCTCAAAGAAAAGATCGAGAAGATCTTCGAACGCGTCAACGGCTGAGTCACCTCAGGGGGCGCCATGGAGTCAACCAACAACTCTCTGGGTGAGTTCGAATCAACCCTGAAAAAACATGCCCAGGAACTGGTCGAGAGCCTCGAGCGCGGCCGTTTCGGCGATGCGGTGCAGCTGATTCATCAGCTCAACCAGACGCGCGACCGGGGCTTGTATCAGGAAGTCGGCAAACTCACCCGTGAACTGCACAGTGCGATCGTCAGTTTCCAGATCGACCCGGCGATGCCGCAGGCCGAGGAGGTCTCGCAGATCACCGATGCCACCGAGCGCCTTTCCTACGTGGTGCGCCTTACCGAAGGCGCGGCCAACCGCACCATGGACCTGGTGGAGGAGAGCACGCCGGTGCTCAACACCCTGGCCAGCGAAGCCCAGGACCTGTCCGCCGATTGGCAGCGCTTCATGCGCCGCGAAGTGGCGGCGCCGGAATTCCGTGAGCTGGTCAAGCGTGTCGACAGTTTCCTGACGCACAGTGCCGAAGGCAACCGCAAGGTCGCCGGGCACCTCAACGATATCTTGCTGGCTCAGGACTATCAGGACCTGACCGGCCAGGTGATCAAGCGGGTTACCGCGCTGGTCACCGAAGTAGAAAGCAATCTGCTCAAGCTCGTGCTGATGGCCAGCCAGGTCGACCGCTTCGCCGGTATCGAACATGACCACCAGCAGCTGCGCGCTGAAAAAGATGAAGAAAAACATCCGACTCGGGGTGAAGGTCCGCAGATTCATGCCGATAAGCGTGAAGACGTCGTGTCCGGTCAGGACGATGTCGATGATCTGCTGTCCAGCCTGGGTTTTTAAGGAGCACGTTTAATGAGCTTCGGCGCCGATGAAGAAATCCTCCAGGATTTCCTGGTAGAGGCCGGCGAAATCCTCGAGTTGTTGTCCGAGCAACTGGTCGAGCTGGAAAGCCGGCCCGATGACGCGGACCTGCTCAATGCGATTTTCCGCGGTTTCCACACTGTAAAAGGGGGCGCCGGCTTCCTTCAGCTCAACGAACTGGTGGAGTGCTGCCACATCGCCGAAAACGTGTTCGACATCCTGCGCAAAGGTGAGCGCCGGGTCGACGCGGAACTGATGGACGTGGTGCTCGAAGCGCTCGACACGGTCAACAGCATGTTCGGCCAGGTGCGTGAGCGCACCGATGTCACCCCGGCCACCCCGGAGCTGCTGGCGGCGCTGTCGCGCCTGGCCGAACCGGGTGCCGCCCAGGCACCAGCCGCCATGGTCGAGGCCGCGCCAGTGGCCGAGGCCAGCGCCGAGCCGGACATCACCGACACCGAGTTCGAGCAACTGCTCAACTCGCTCGATGCGGTCAAGGCCGAGGCCGAGGCCGAGCTGCATGAGCAGATGCAAGGCGAGGCGCCGATCACCGGCGGTGACGAGATCACCGACGCCGAGTTCGAAAACCTGCTCGACCAGTTGCACGGCAAAGGCCAGTTTTCGACCGAAGTGGCGGCCAGCGAGGCGGCAAGTGCCGCTCCCGCTGCTGCCAGCGACGAGATTACCGACGACGAGTTCGAGTCGTTGCTTGACCAGTTGCACGGCAAGGGCACCTTCGCCGTCGATGCACTGCAGGGCGCTGCCGCGCCGGCTGCAAGTGCCGCGCCTGCTGCTGCGGGCGATGACATCAGCGAGCATGAATTCGAAGCGCTGCTGGACCAGTTGCATGGCAAGGGCAAGTTCTCCGGCGAAGCGGCGGTTGCCGAAGCACCCGCTGCCGCCGTGGCGGCCGCGCCCAAGGCAGAAGCAAAGCCTGTGGCCAAGCCTGCACCTGCACCTGCGCCAGTTGCTGCCCCGGCCCCGGCTGCGGCTGCCAAGCCGGCTGCTGCGGCTCCCGCCCGTGCCCCGGCACCGGCTGCCGAGAAGCACGGCGCCAGCGAAGCGGAAACCACGGTGCGGGTCGACACTGCGCGCCTGGACGAGATCATGAACATGGTCGGCGAACTGGTGCTGGTGCGTAACCGCCTGGTGCGCCTGGGCCTGAACAGCGGCGACGAGGCCATGTCCAAGGCCGTGTCCAACCTCGACGTGGTCACCGCCGACCTGCAGACCGCGGTCATGAAGACCCGCATGCAGCCGATCAAGAAGGTCTTCGGTCGCTTCCCGCGCCTGGTCCGTGACCTGGCGCGCCAGCTCAAGAAAGAGATCAACCTGGAGCTGGTCGGTGAAGAGACCGACCTCGACAAGAACCTCGTCGAGGCCCTGGCCGACCCGTTGGTGCACTTGGTGCGCAACGCCGTCGACCATGGTGTCGAGATGCCCGACGAGCGCGAAGCTTCGGGCAAGGCCCGTACCGGCCGCGTGGTGCTGTCGGCGGAACAGGAAGGCGACCACATCCTGTTGTCGATCTCCGACGACGGCAAGGGCATGGACCCGAGCGTGCTGCGTGCCAAAGCCGTCGAAAAGGGCCTGATGGACAAGGACGCCGCCGACCGCCTGAGCGAGTCGGACTGCTACAACCTGATCTTCGCCCCGGGCTTCTCGACCAAGACCGAGATCTCCGACGTGTCCGGCCGCGGTGTCGGCATGGACGTGGTGAAGACCAAGATTTCCCAGCTCAACGGCTCGATCAACATCTTCTCGGCCAAGGGCCAGGGCTCGAAGATCGTCATCAAGGTGCCGCTGACCTTGGCGATCATGCCGACCTTGATGGTGATGCTGGCCAACCAGGCATTCGCCTTCCCGCTGGTCAACGTCAACGAGATCTTCCACCTCGACCTGTCGCGCACCAACGTGGTCGACGGCCAGGAAGTGGTGATCGTCCGCGACAAGGCGCTGCCGCTGTTCTACCTCAAGCGCTGGCTGGTCCAGGACCAGGCGCACGAGGAGCAGCACGAAGGCCACGTGGTGATTCTGTCGGTGGGCACCCAGCGCATCGGCTTCGTGGTCGACCAGTTGGTGGGGCAGGAAGAAGTGGTGATCAAGCCGCTGGGCAAGATGCTGCAGGGTACCCCGGGCATGTCCGGCGCCACCATCACCGGTGACGGCCGTATCGCGTTGATCCTCGACGTTCCGAGCATGCTCAAGCGTTACGCCGCCCGGCGTATTTGATTTCGGTGGCGCGCCCTGGCGGGTGCGCCACCTAATGGAGTGTTTATGGCAGTCAAGGTCCTGGTGGTGGATGATTCCGGTTTCTTCCGCCGCCGTGTCTCGGAAATTCTCTCGGCCGACCCGACGATCCAGGTCGTGGGCACCGCGACCAATGGCAAGGAAGCTATCGACCAGGCGCTGTCGCTCAAGCCCGATGTCATCACCATGGACTACGAAATGCCCATGATGGACGGCATCACTGCGGTGCGGCACATCATGCAGCGCTGCCCGACGCCGGTGTTGATGTTCTCCTCGCTGACCCATGAAGGCGCCCGCGTTACGCTGGATGCGCTGGATGCCGGTGCAGTGGACTATCTGCCGAAGAATTTCGAGGACATTTCGCGCAACCCGCAGAAGGTCCAGCAAATGCTGTGCGAGAAGGTTCATACCATCTCGCGCAGCAACCGCCGTTTCGGCGCCTATTCCAGCCCGACGCCGGCCGCAGCGCCTGCACCGGCCAGCAGCCACGCCCCAGCCAGCAGCTTTGCCGGCAGCGCGCCTGCCCGCCCGGCCGCACCGGTGCGCACTGCCGCGCCTGCGGCTGCCCATTCGCCAGCACCCAAGCGCAAGCCTTACAAGCTGGTGGCCATCGGCACCTCCACCGGCGGCCCGGTCGCGCTGCAGCGTGTGCTCACCCAGTTGCCAGCCAACTTCCCGGCACCGATCGTGCTGATCCAGCACATGCCGGCGGCCTTTACCAAGGCCTTCGCTGAGCGCCTGGACAAACTGTGCAAGATCAGCGTCAAGGAAGCCGAGGACGGCGATGTGCTGCGCCCGGGCCTGGCCCTGTTGGCGCCTGGCGGCAAGCAGATGATGGTCGACGGCCGTGGCACGGTGAAAATCCTGCCGGGCGACGAGCGCCTGAACTACAAGCCGTGTGTCGACATCACCTTCGGCTCCGCCGCCAAGTCCTATGGCGACAAGGTGCTGTCGGTGGTGCTCACCGGCATGGGCGCCGATGGCCGCGAAGGCGCGCGCCTGCTCAAACAGGGCGGCAGCACCGTGTGGGCGCAGGATGAGGCCAGTTGCGTGATCTATGGCATGCCCATGGCGATCGTCAAGGCCAACCTCGCCGACGCGGTGTACAGCCTGGACGAGATCGGCAAGCACCTGGTCGAGGCGTGCGTCTGATGGATGTCTTGAGCCTGATCGGCCTGATCCTCGCTTTCGTCGCCATCGTTGGCGGTAACTTCCTCGAGGGTGGGCATGTCGGTGCGCTGCTCAACGGCCCGGCGGCGCTGATCGTCCTGGGCGGCACCCTGGCGGCGGCGTTGCTGCAGTCGCCGCTGTCGTCGTTCAAACGGGCGCTGCAGATCGTCCGCTGGATCTTCTTCCCGCCTCGGGTGGACCTGGCCGGCGGTATCGACCGTGTCGTCAACTGGAGCCTGACCGCGCGCAAGGAAGGCCTGCTGGGCCTGGAAGGCGTGGCTGATGCCGAGCCCGACCCCTATGCGCGCAAGGGCTTGCAACTGCTGGTCGACGGTGCCGAGCCGGAAGCCATTCGCGGCGTCCTCGAGGTGGATTTCCTGACCCAGGAGGCCCGCGACATCCAGGCGGCCAAGGTGTTCGAGAGCATGGGCGGCTATGCGCCGACCATCGGTATCATCGGTGCGGTGATGGGTTTGATCCATGTGATGGGCAACCTCGCCGACCCTTCGCAGCTGGGCAACGGCATTGCCGTGGCGTTCGTCGCCACCATTTATGGTGTCGCCAGTGCCAACCTGATCCTGCTGCCGATCGCCAACAAGCTCAAGGCCGTCACCCTGCGCCAGTCGCGTTACCGCGAGATGCTGCTCGAGGGCCTGCTGTCGATCGCCGAAGGGGAGAACCCGCGTTCGATCGAACTCAAGCTGCAAGGCTTCATGGAGTAACCCATGGCCCGTCGTCGTCATACCGAGGAACATGAAAACCACGAGCGCTGGCTGGTGTCGTACGCCGACTTCATCACCTTGCTGTTCGCCTTTTTCGTGGTCATGTACTCGATTTCCTCGATCAACGAGGGCAAGTACAAGCAGATCTCGCAGGCGCTGATCGGGGTGTTCAACGACCCCGAGCGCAGCATGAAGCCGATCCCCATCGGTGACGAGCGCCCGCTCACGGTCAAGCCCGCCGAGCCGCTGGTCAAGGACAGCGAGCAGACCGACGCCGGCCTGGCCCAGGCCAGTGTCGATCCGCTCAAGAGCATTGCCGACGATGTGCGCGATGCGTTCGGCGACCTGATCAAGTCCGACCAGATGACCGTGCGCGGCAACGAGCTGTGGATCGAGATCGAGCTCAACTCCTCGCTGCTGTTCGGCAGCGGTGACGCCATGCCCAGCGATGTTGCGTTCTCGATCATCGAAAAGGTGGCGAAGATCCTCAAGCCGTTCGCCAACCCGGTGCACGTCGAAGGCTTTACCGACAACCTGCCGATTCGCACGGCGCAGTACCCGACCAACTGGGAGCTGTCTTCGGCGCGAGCGGCGAGCATCGTCCGCCTGCTGGCGATGGAAGGCGTCAACCCGGCGCGCATGGCCTCGGTGGGCTATGGCGAGTACCAGCCGGTGGCCGGCAACGACACCGCCGAAGGGCGCGCGCGTAACCGCCGGGTGGTGCTGGTGATTTCCCGCAACCTCGAGGTACGTCGCAGCCTGACTGGTAGCGGCAGTGCCAACGCCACGCCGGATGCTGCCTTGCGCCGGGCTGGCACACAAAGTGCACCTGTCACACCTGCAACGCTGACGGGGCAATGATTCGTCAATTCCCCGACGCTTACGGCCATACAGGTGAGTGGTCTTGCGCGGCCTCTGTAGGAGCGGGCTTGTCCCGCGAAACAGGCTGCGCGGTAGTGGCACCGGCTTCGCCGGTGTTCGCGGGTCAAGCCCGCTCCTACAGAGTCTCGCGCCAAATCAACGAGATAGAATTTGTCCTATGAGAGTCTGGGCAGTAGCCAATCAAAAGGGTGGCGTTGGCAAGACCACCACCACCATCGCCCTGGCCGGCCTGCTGGCCGAGGCGGGCAAGCGCGTGGTCGTTGTCGACCTCGACCCGCACGGCTCGATGACCAGCTATTTCGGGCACAACCCCGACGCGCTCGAGCACAGCTGCTACGACCTGTTCCTGCATAAAGGCACGGTGCCCGAAGGGCTGCCGGGCCAGTTGCTGCTGCCCACCAGCGACGAGCGTATTTCGCTGCTGCCGTCGAGCACCGCACTGGCGGTGCTGGAGCGCCAGTCGCCGGGGCAGAGTGGCCTGGGCCTGGTGATCGCCAAGAGTCTGGCGCAGCTGTGGCAGGACTTCGACTTTGCCCTGATCGACAGCCCGCCGCTGCTCGGCGTGCTGATGGTCAATGCCCTGGCCGCCTGCCAGCAACTGGTGATCCCGGTGCAGACCGAGTTCCTTGCCGTCAAAGGCCTGGAGCGCATGGTCGGGACCCTGGCCATGGTCAACCGTTCGCGCAAGCAGGCACTGCCCTACCAGATCGTCCCAACCCTGTTCGACCGCCGCACCCAGGCATCGCTGGGCACCTTGAAAGTGCTGCGCGACACCTATGGCGAGCAGGTCTGGCAGGGCTACATCCCAGTTGACACGCGCCTGCGCGATGCCAGCCGCAATGGTGTCACGCCCTCGCAGTTCGACGGCAAAAGCCGTGGCGTCATTGCCTACCGGGCGCTGCTCAAGCACCTGCTTACTTACCGCTCCGCGCTGCAGGTGGCCTGATGAACCAAGCCCGGCAAATCGCCAGCAAACCGCAAATGGCCCTGCAGTCGTACCTTGATGGCCTGCTGCAGGAAGCCACCGAGTCGTTCGAGCTGCCAGAGCCTGCGCCTGTCGCGCAGCCGGCCAGCCAGGCGCCCAGCGACGAATTCGAAGCGGCTGTTCGCGAAGAACAGGCCGCTGACGCCCGCCGCCAGGCCGAGCCGGCACCCGCAGTGGCGCGGCCTTTTGCCGAGCCGCAGGTCAAGGTGCTGCCGACCGTTCTGCCGCCGGCCCAGCCAGTGGTCAGCGTGGTGGAGGAGCCAGTGCTGGCCGAAACCAGCGTCCCGCTGCAGACCGAAACCCAGGTCGCCGAGCCGGTCGCACCCCTGGTCGAGGTGCATCTGCCGGCACCCGCCGCGCCTGTGCCACCGGCCACAGCCGATGGCCGGCCAGCCTGGGCGGCCGAACCGTTCGAATGCCTGCTGTTCGACGTCGCCGGCCTTACCCTGGCGGTGCCGCTGGTATGCCTGGGCTCGATCTACTCGCTGGCCGGTCAGGAGCTGACGCCGCTGTTCGGCCAGCCGGACTGGTTCCTCGGCATCCTCAGCTGCCAGGCGGGCAACCTGAAAGTCCTCGATACCGCGCGTTGGGTCATGCCCGACCGCTACCGCGAGGACTTCCGCCAGGGCCTGCAGTACGTGATTTCGGTGCAGGGCTACGAATGGGGGCTGGCGGTACACCAGGTCAGCCGTTCGCTGCGCCTGGACCCGAACGAGATCAAGTGGCGCAGCCAGCGCGGCCAGCGCCCGTGGCTGGCCGGCACGGTGATCGAACACATGTGCGCGCTGCTCGACGTCGCCGAGCTGGCCGAGCTGATCGCCAGTGGCGCGGTCAAGCAGATGAATACCAAACACAACTGAATCAACGCCGCTACTGCCGCGGCTATACAGAGCACACCGCCGAAGGCGGATTGAGAGGGCTAGGGGAATGAAGAAGTCGTCTGCACAAGGTTCCGAAGATCCGATCCTGCAATGGGTTACTTTCCGTCTGGACAATGAGTCCTACGGCATCAACGTCATGCAGGTCCAGGAAGTGCTGCGCTACACCGAGATCGCTCCGGTGCCGGGCGCACCCAGCTACGTGCTGGGCATCATCAACCTGCGCGGCAACGTGGTGACGGTGATCGACACCCGCCAGCGCTTCGGCCTGATGCCTTCGGACATCACCGACAATACCCGCATCGTCATCATCGAGGCGGACAAGCAGGTGGTCGGCATCCTCGTCGACAGCGTCGCTGAAGTGGTGTACCTGCGTCAGTCGGAAATCGAGACCGCGCCGAACGTCGGTAACGAAGAGTCGGCCAAGTTCATCCAGGGCGTCTGCAACAAGAACGGCGAGCTGCTGATCCTGGTCGAGCTGGACAAGATGATGACCGAGGAAGAGTGGTCCGAGCTGGAGAGCATCTGAGTTGATTTTCGAGGCTGCTGTCATCCTCCTGGCGCTGTTGTGGGCGCTGAGCCTGTGGTTCTTCCTCAATTACAGCAAGCGCCAGCGCGAGCTGGCGGCACAGCAGGCCCAGGGCGATGCGCTGCGTGACCAGCGTATCAAGGACCTGGGCAAGCGCCTGGATGACTACCAGAACGGCACCGTGCGCATGGGCGAGGCCATTCACGAACTGCGCGCGGTGGTCGCGCCGTTGCCGGAGAAGCTCCAGCAACTGGAACAACGCGACCCCAACAGTGTCACCTTCACCCAGGCCGCCAAGCTGGTGGGCATGGGGGCCAGCGTCGAGGAGCTGACGCAAACCTGCGGCCTGACCCAGGCCGAGGCCGAGCTGATGCGTAAGTTGCACCACGGCGAGTGATCCACGGCAGGTCGCTATCGGGGGCGCGCAGCGGCCCCGATAGGCTTGAGTGACATCAGGTGGTGGCCCAGGAATGGCTGCCGCCGATCCTGACGATGCGGCCCAGTGGCAGCCACTGGTGCTGCAATTGGTTGAAGCGCTGCACGTCGACGAAGTGCCCTGCGTTTACCCGGGGCATGCCATACAGGTTGGTGACCTGGCGCAGCGTGGCTTGCAGGGGCAGACGCCTGTCGATCACGCTGTTGAGCATGGCCGGACCGGTCAGCTTGTTCAGTCTCGTTGCATAGCCGTAGGCGGCCTGCGGGTCGACCTGTGGGTCGGGTCGGCTGTCATAGAAGCCTGGACCCGCGGCAAATCTTGAATGCATCTCCTCCGAAATGGCCTCCAGCAGTGGGTTGCCCGGGTGGCTGCCGATCGGCGTGGTGTTGTACTGCAGGTGCATGCCGAGCTTTTCGTTGGACACCGGTGGGTACAGCAGCAGGCCATCCCTGGGCGCGAGCAATTCTATCGAGTCGATGGCCTCGCCCGGCTCACCCCGTGGCTGGCCATTGATCATCAGCGGCCTGCCAGGTTCGCGCAGGGTGTCGTCCACGTCCAGGTACAGGCCGCCCTCGTGGTTGAGCAGCGGGTAACGCAGCACGTCCGAGGCAGAGGAAAAATTGGTGGCCACGCCGCCATTGCCGTCGATGGCGGCCTGGTACTGAGCGAAGTAGCGGCTGCGTTGGAAGCTGGCGTAGAACGGCTGCTCTTCCAGGGTCATGACCTGCAGGGTCGGTGCATGTTCGGCGAGCAGGCGCAGGTTCTCGCGATATGCCTCGGGTGTCGCGTTCGACAGGAACAGCCGGTAGGCATACTGGCTCTGACTCAGGCGCGTGGCGTTACTTCCAAGGTTGCTCAGCAGCGCTGGGCTGATCACCTTGTCGCCGACCCAGATGCTCGATACCTGCTTGGGAATCGGCTGCAGGGCCGTGGAGTCGAGGGTGGGGTACTCGATCGGCAGGCGCAGGTCGATACCCAGCGCGCGCAACGAGCCCGTGCGCATGGCGTCAGTGACCGGGCGGGTGCGCACATCGACTTCCATCAGGCGATCGGCCGCAGGATCCGGTACATGGAAGGTAGGGTCCACATGGTTGAGTTCATCCTCCCGGATGAACGCATCGAATTCCACGTCGTAGATCATTTCGGTGACATAGCCGTCGACCGTCGCGTACAGGCTGTCGGGCGTGCCGTCGTAGCGCGGTATGCGGCTGACCCTGCTGCTGATCAGCGGGTCGGCGTCAGTCAGTGGGACAATCGGCTCGGGGCTGTGAAAGTACTGGGCTATCGCTTCAGGAAAGTGCGGCGGCGTGACCGGCCCCATGGGATAGCCCAGCTGGCCGTTGACCCTGCTGGGCATGACGAAGCGTTCGTCCTTGAAACTCAGCAGCAAGGGTGATTCCTGGGCGAGCTGGTGCAACAGCGGTGCGGCGTTGAGCAGGCCGAAGGCGGCCGCTTGCACGCCCGCGGCCTGTTGCGCCTGGTGCTTGCCGTGGATGGCCTGATCCAGCCCGAGGCCGAATTGCGCCATGCCGCCGATGGCGAACAGCGGAGCCAGTTCCGGCACCACCAGCGCCAGAGGCGCCAGGTAGTCGAGCGCCGACTTCAGGTAGCCGCGCCAGCGCGCCTTGAGCACTTCCCTTTGATCGGTGACGACGAAATCCGCGTCCTGGTAGCTGCGGCGTTTGTGACGCTTGGCCAGCGCGAGGAACAGATCGCCTTCGATGGGAGGGCTGTAGGTCTCAGCCTTGTAGTTCACATAATCGCGCGCTGACCAATGCCCTTCGGTGGTGAAGCCTGGACGCTGAGGGTTCAGGTCGTTGCTGCGCGGGTATGCCGCCAGGCCATCGAGCGCGGTTGCCAGGCCGCTGTAGCTCAGGCCGTCCGGCGTATCGGCCTGGGCGAAGTGCTCCATCAGCGCCTGGCGTTTCTGCAGGTCCTTGCACTGCTGCGCGAACCAGTCCTGAAGCAGCGCCTCGCTGGTGAACTCATGCAGGGGCGAGGCGTTGCCGGGTATGTAGAGCAAGGTCAAGCCGCTGCTCTTGTCCTTGAAACAGAGCAGGTCGGTCGCGGTATAGCCATACACATTCAGCGGGTAGACCTGGACGCTGGGAGGGCGGGTGGTCACTCCAGCGGCCTGCCAGGCGAGGCGTACGCCGGCGCGGCTGAGGCTGCCTTCCTCTGCCTGCTTGTTGCAGGCGGCGAGGAAGTTGATCTGCGCGCTGACGCGGTAGCTGTCCAGGTG
The DNA here is from genome assembly GCF_049310485.1 of Pseudomonas sp. GZD-209. Taxonomy (NCBI): domain Bacteria; kingdom Pseudomonadati; phylum Pseudomonadota; class Gammaproteobacteria; order Pseudomonadales; family Pseudomonadaceae; genus Pseudomonas; species Pseudomonas sp. GZD-209. Next base: position 30,146 of record NZ_JBMOWQ010000022.1, on the reverse strand, counting down.
GTTGGACCAGTAGCTGTCCAGCAAGGCCTTGTAGCGGGTATGAAAATCCAGGTTCCAGATGAACCGTTGCAGGTCTTCGGCTGGCACATCGATATGGGTCTTGTGGCTGTATTCCTGGGGCTGCGAACGTCGGAACAGGCCGTTGTACACCTCGTAGGCGGCGCCATTGCTGTACCACTCGCGCTCACGCAATTTTTCGACCAGGCGGATCTTGCCGGGAAAATGCCCGGCCCAGGGTTCGCCGAACAGTCCGCCAACCAGGTTGTTGTTGGATTCGCCTTGCCAGTTCGACAGCATGGCCTGCGTCAGGCTCTGCTTCTGCACGACGATACCGTCCCAGCTGGCGTTGCTGCCTGACTGGTAGTGCAGGGTGACAACATCGACCTGGTCGGGGTCCAGAATCAGCTGGTGCCGGGCCGCCCAGGCCTTGATGGCGTCGGCAGCGATGCGGTCGGGGCGAGGGAAGTGACGCAGATGGTCGCGGACGTACTGCACGCCCGCGCTATTGACGATGGGGGTATTCAAGGTGGTGCACCTTAGCCGTTGATGGGCTGGCGAAGGTGGCAGGCGCCGGTCGTGCGCGGGCCCTACATAGTTATCGTCGCGGTTCGGGCAGGGCCAGTACGGACGGGGTGATGTCCCGTTCGCCTGGCGGGGTGTCGTCGAAGTTGACCGGCACCTTGCCGCGCAGCTGCCAGGCAAAGGCGATGATCTCGGCGATGGTCAGGTACAGCGCCTCTGGGATCTGCTCGCCCAGTTCCAGGCGCGCCAGCAGGCGTACCAGCTCGGCATTCTCGTAGATCGGCACTTCATGCTCGCGGGCAAGCGCGAGGATGGCTTCGGCCAGTTCGTCGTCGCCCTTGGCACTCAGGGTGGGGGCCTGCTGGCCGTCGTAGCTCAGGGCAATGGCCTGGCGCGGTGGTTGCTGCTTCATGCGTTCTCGTCCACCCAACGTTGTTCCAGGCGTGTGCGTGGGCCTTGCGGTGGCGTGCCGGGGTGGCATTCCAGGTCGCCGACATCCAGGCCGCGGGCCAGCAGGCGGTCGCGCAGGGCGCCGAGCTGGCTGTCGATCAGCCGTGCCGTGCGCTCCTGCTCGGCCCAGAGCTGGCCCGACAGGCGTCCCTGGGACAGTTGAGCCTGGACTTGCAAGGGGCCAAGAGGGGCCAGATCGAAGGCCAGCTCGATGCGCCATAGTGCGGCCAGCGGATCACGCTGTTCGTGCTGTTCGCGTTCACGGTCGGCTTGCTGCTGCGGGGTTTCCTCGCGTTGCAGCTTGACCTGCAGGGGGATGAATTCCTGGCCGTGGCGGACGGGGATTTCAGTCTGCCAGGTGGTCTGCTGGTTGCCGTTTTCCAGTTGGCCGGACTGCTGCAGGCTGGACAGCGCATGGCTCTGCAGGCGCGACACGGCGCCGGCGGCCAGGCGCAGCAGTTGCTGCAGGTCGCCTTCTTGCTCCAGCTTCTGCAGCAGGCGTGTGGGCAGCGGGAAGGGCCCCGACTGTGGGCGTGGGCTGACCTGGCCGAGCATGCCCAGTGCGCTGCGGGCAAAGCCAGGCAGCGCCTGGGCCAGGGAGGCGTTGGTCAGCAGAGGGCTGAGAGTCGAGCTGAGTGTCGAGCTGGCCGGTGGCGGCGGCAACTGGGCGATCAGGCGCACCAGCTGTGCCTTGAGGTCGGGTGCCACGCCGCTGGCAAGCCCGCCGAGCAGCTTGGTTTCCAGGAACGCACCGCTGTTGTTCAGCGCCTGGGCGAGGTTCTTCGGCTCGCTCAGTTGGCGGGCGTCCGGCAGGCTGGCCAGCAGGCGCTCGGCGCTGGCGCGCAGTTCGACACCGGCGTCTGGCGAGCGGGCGATCTGCTGCAGGCCGCTGAGCACCCCCGGCAGTGAGGCCTGCTGCCCTTGCTGGGTGACCAGGTGCTGGGCGATCGCCAGTTGATCCTGGCGGCCACTCAGGGGCACGAAACGCAGCGACTGGTCGCCTTGCACCAGGGCGCTGAGCAGGCTGCCAACCGGTAATGGGCGCGGGCTGTCGATGGTCAGGGTGGCTCCGGCCTGGCTGCTGTTGAGCAGGCTCACCAGCGAACGGAAGCTGGCTACTTCTCCGGGGGGGTGCGGCAAGGCCTGGCTGGTCAGCACTTTGCCTTGCAGCAAGGTGCCGACCGGCACCTGGCGGGTGTCGAGGCGGGTGAGGGTGGCGATATTGCTGGCGTTGGCCTGCTGCACCAGCACCGCGAGGCGGTTGCTGTCGGTTTGGCTGACGGTGATCAGGCTGCCCTGGGGCAGTGGCTGGCTGGCGCTGGCCTGCAGCTGGGTCTGGGTGCCGTTGGTCTGGGTCAAGCGCAGCAGCAGCTGGAACTCCTGGCCGACCTGGCGCAGCGACATGACTTCGGCGCGCGCCGTCTCGCCCGGTGCCAGCAGCTCGGGCTGCGCTTGCAGCAGGCGCAGCAGTTCACCGGTCATGGCGGCCCTGGTCGCCTGGGGGCTTGGCGCAGTTTGTGCGCCGAGACTATTGATTTCAGTCATGATTGTATACAACCTGTCGAACCCGCCCTCTTGGCAGCGGGGCAGCGCGTGTAATAATGCCGGCCGCCCGCCTGCCAGTATAACGGCAGGGCAGGGGGCGACTTGAGACACAGGGTTTAAGACCCGCGTCGTCTGCTTCGCGGGTGAACCCGCGAAGCGCGCGGCGCAGATCATGAGCCAATCTGAATAAGGCGAAACCGTGACCCTTCACCTCCAAGCCGCAGGCCTGGCCTGCGAGCGCGACTGGCGACTGCTGTTCGAGCACCTGGACTTCGAACTGCGCCCTGGCGACATGCTGCAGATCGCCGGCCCAAACGGCAGCGGCAAGACCAGCCTGTTGCGCCTGCTGGCCGGGCTGATGCAGCCCACCGCCGGGCAGATCCTGCTCGGCGGCCAGCCATTGGCCGAGCAGCGCCACGCCCTGGCCAGCATCCTCATCTGGATCGGGCACGCCGCCGGCATCAAGGACTTGCTCACCGCCGAAGAGAACCTCGCCTGGCTCTGCGCGCTGCACCAGCCGGCAGGCCGCGAAGCCATCTGGCGCGCGCTGGAGGCCGTCGGCCTGCGCGGTTTCGAGGACGTGCCGTGCCATACCCTGTCAGCCGGCCAGCAACGGCGCGTGGCGCTGGCGCGGTTGTACCTGGACAGCCCGCCGCTGTGGATTCTCGACGAACCGTTCACCGCCCTCGACAAGCAGGGCGTCGCCCAGCTCGAGGCGCACCTGGCGGCGCACTGCGAACAGGGCGGCACGGTGGTGCTGACCACCCACCACACTCTCGCGCACACGCCTGCCGGTTACCGTGAACTGAACCTGGGGCAATGGGCGGCATGAGCGTATTCCTTCTGCTGTTGCGCCGCGAAGCGCGCCTGTTGTTCCGCCGTCCGGCGGAGCTGGCCAACCCGCTGGTGTTCTTTGCCATAGTGGTCGCGCTGTTCCCCCTGGCGGTGGGCCCCGAGACGCAATTGTTGCAAACCTTGTCGCCGGGACTGGTCTGGGTCGCGGCGTTGCTGGCGGTGTTGCTGTCGCTGGACGGGCTGTTTCGCAGCGACTTCGAGGACGGCTCGCTGGAGCAGTGGGTGCTGTCGCCGCACCCACTGGCGCTGCTGGTGCTGGCCAAGGTCCTGGCGCACTGGATCTTTTCCGGCCTGGCGCTGGTATTGTTGGCGCCACTGTTGGCGCTGATGCTCGGCTTGCCGGCCAGTTGCCTGCCGGTACTGCTCGCTTCGCTGTTGCTGGGCACGCCGGTACTGAGCCTGCTGGGCGCGGTGGGGGCGGCGCTGACGGTCGGTCTCAAGCGCGGCGGTTTGCTGCTGGCGTTGCTGATTCTGCCGTTGTATATCCCTGTATTGATCCTGGGCAGTGGTGCGTTGCAGGCGGCGTTGCAGAATATGCCGGCCACCGGCCACCTGCTCTGGCTCGCCAGCCTGACGGCCCTGGCGGTGACACTGGCACCCTTTGCGATCGCCGCCGGCCTGAAGATCAGCGTCGGCGAATAACGAGTTCCGGGCATTGCAGCCTGGCCAACACCCTGGATGTACCCTGATGAAAATAAGCTGGACGTGGTTCCACAAGCTGGGTTCCCCCAAATGGTTCTATGCCATCAGCGGCCGCATGCTGCCGTGGCTGACCGTTTCCGCCATCTTGCTGCTGCTGGTGGGCATCACCTGGGGCCTGGCCTTCGCCCCTCAGGACTACCAGCAGGGCAACAGTTTCCGCATCATCTATATCCACGTGCCGGCAGCGATGCTGGCGCAGTCCTGCTACGTGATGCTGGCGGTGGCCGGGGTGGTGGGGCTGGTGTGGAAGATGAAACTGGCCGACGTCGCCCTGCAATGCGCAGCGCCCATCGGCGCCTGGATGACCGCAGTGGCGCTGGTTACCGGCGCCATCTGGGGCAAGCCGACCTGGGGCAGCTGGTGGGTGTGGGACGCGCGCCTGACCTCGATGCTGATCCTGCTGTTCCTGTACTTCGGCATCATCGCCCTGGGCCAGGCCATCAGTAACCGCGACAGCGCGGCCAAGGCCTGCGCGGTGCTGGCCATCGTCGGCGTGATCAACATCCCGATCATCAAGTACTCGGTGGAGTGGTGGAACACCCTGCACCAGGGCGCCACCTTCACCCTCACCGAAAAACCGGCGATGCCGGTGGAGATGTGGCTGCCGTTGCTGCTCACGGCGCTGGGTTTCTACTGCTTCTTCGGCGTGGTGCTGTTGCTGCGCATGCGCCTTGAAGTGCTCAAGCGCGAAGCCCGCGCCAGTTGGGTCAAGGAAGAGGTAATGAACAGCCTGGGCCGGGAGGCAGCACGATGAGCTTCGCCTCGTTCAATGATTTCCTCGCCATGGGCCACCATGGCCTGTACGTCTGGTCGGCCTACGGCATCTGCCTGGCGGTGCTGGCGCTGAATGTCGCCGCGCCCCTGCTGGCCCGCCGTCGCTACCTGCAAGAAGAGGCGCGCCGTCTGCGCCGGGAGAGCAAACCGTGAATCCGCAGCGCAAGAAACGCCTGTTCATCATCCTCGGCCTGCTGGCCGGTGTCGGCGTGGCCGTGGGCTTTGCCCTGAGTGCCCTGCAGCAGAACATCAACCTGTTCTATACCCCCACGCAGATCGCCAACGGCGAAGCGCCGCTGGACACCCGCATCCGCGCCGGCGGCATGGTCGAGAAGGGCTCGGTGCAGCGTTCGGCAGACTCGCTGGACGTGCGCTTCGTGGTCACCGACTACGCCAAGTCCGTGCCGATCACCTACCGCGGCATCCTCCCCGACCTGTTCCGCGAAGGGCAGGGCATCGTCGCGCTGGGCAAGCTCAACGCCGACGGCGTGGTGGTGGCTGACGAAGTGCTGGCCAAGCACGACGAGAAATACATGCCGCCGGAAGTCAGCAAGGCCCTGAAAGAAAGCGGCCAGGCGGAGGCCAAGCCATGAACGCGGCCCTGGTGATCCCCGAACTCGGCCAGTTGGCGATGATCCTGGCGATCTGCTTCGCGGTCGTGCAGGCCACGGTGCCGTTGCTTGGCGCCTGGCGCGGCGACAGCCTGTGGATGAGCCTGGCGCGCCCGGCGGCCTGGGGGCAGTTTGCCTTCCTCGCCTTTGCCTTCGCCTGCCTGACCCACGCCTTCATGACCGACAACTTCTCGGTCGCCTATGTGGCCAGCAACTCCAACAGCGCCTTGCCCTGGTACTACAAGTTCAGCGCCGTATGGGGCGCCCACGAGGGCTCGCTGCTGCTGTGGGCGATGATCCTCGGTGGCTGGACCTTCGCCGTGTCGATCTTCTCGCGCCAACTGCCGCAGGTGATGCTGGCCCGGGTGCTGGCGGTGATGGGCATGATCAGCGTCGGCTTCCTGAGCTTTTTGATCATCACGTCCAACCCGTTCTCGCGCCTGTTGCCGCAGGTGCCAGGCGACGGTCGCGACCTCAACCCGCTGCTGCAGGACTTCGGCCTGATCGTCCACCCGCCGATGCTGTACATGGGCTACGTGGGCTTCTCGGTGGCCTTCGCCTTCGCCATCGCCGCGCTGCTCGGCGGGCGCCTTGACGCTGCCTGGGCGCGCTGGTCGCGGCCCTGGACCATCGTCGCCTGGGCCTTCCTCGGGGTGGGCATCACCCTCGGCTCGTGGTGGGCCTACTACGAACTGGGATGGGGCGGCTGGTGGTTCTGGGACCCGGTGGAAAACGCCTCGTTCATGCCCTGGCTGGTGGGCACGGCGCTGATCCATTCGCTGGCGGTCACCGAAAAGCGCGGCGTGTTCAAGAGCTGGACCGTGCTGCTGGCCATCGCTGCGTTCTCGCTGAGCCTGCTGGGCACCTTCCTGGTGCGTTCCGGCGTGCTGACTTCGGTGCACGCGTTCGCCGCCGACCCGTCGCGCGGCATCTTCATCCTGATCTTCCTGCTGTTCGTGGTCGGTGGCTCGCTGACCTTGTTCGCCCTGCGCGCACCCGTGGTCAAGAGCCAGGTCGGCTTTGCCCTGTGGTCGCGGGAAACCCTGCTGCTGGCCAACAACCTGGTCCTGGTGGTGGCGGCCTCGATGATCCTGCTCGGCACTCTCTACCCGCTGGTGCTCGATGCCCTGACCGGGGCCAAGCTGTCGGTCGGCCCGCCTTATTTCGACGCCCTGTTCCTGCCGCTGATGGCGCTGCTGATGCTGGTGCTGGGCGTGGGTGTGGTGGTGCGCTGGAAGGACACCCCCGGCAAATGGCTGGCCAGCATGATGACCCCGGTGCTGATCGGCAGCGCCGTGCTGGCGCCGCTCGCCGGGTTGCTGGTCGATGATTTCGACTGGCCGGCCCTGAGCGTATTCGCCCTGGCTGCCTGGGTGGTCCTGAGCGGCGTACGCGACATTCTCGACAAGACCCGCCACAAGGGCCTGTTCAAAGGCCTTGGCGGGCTTGGTCGCAGCTACTGGGGCATGCAGCTGGCCCACCTCGGCCTGGTGGTGTGCGCCCTGGGCGTGGTGCTGTCCAGCAACAACAGCGCCGAGCGCGACCTGCGCATGGCGCCGGGCGAGACGGTCGAGCTGGGCGGCTACCACTTCCTGTTCGAAGGCGCCAAGCACTTCGAGGGCCCGAACTTCATCTCCGACAAGGGCACCGTGCGGGTTTCCCGCGAGGGCCGTGAAGTCTCGGTACTGCACCCGGAAAAACGCCTGTACACCGTGCAGCAGTCGATGATGACCGAGGCGGGCATCGATGCCGGCTTTACCCGCGACCTGTATGTCGCCCTGGGCGAACCGCTGGAAAACGGCGCCTGGGCAGTGCGGGTGCATATCAAACCCTATGTCCGCTGGATCTGGCTGGGCGGTCTGCTGACCGGCCTGGGCGGCTTGCTGGCGGCCTTCGACCGACGCTACCGCGTCAAGGTCAAGACCCGGGTGCGTGAGGCCCTGGGCGTGTCTGGAGCGACTGCATGAAGCGTTGGGTCATGGTGGTGCCACTGGCGGTGTTCCTGCTGGTGGCGGTGTTTCTTTACAAAGGGCTGTTCCTCAAGCCCGACGAGCTGCCCTCGGCGATGATCGGCAAGCCGTTCCCGGCCTTCTCGCTGGGCACCGTGCAGGGCGACCGCACGCTGACCCAGGCCGACCTGCTCGGCCGTCCGGCGCTGGTCAACGTGTGGGGCACCTGGTGCCCGTCGTGCAAGGTCGAGCACCCCTACCTCAACCAGCTGGCCGAGCAGGGTGTGGTGATCCACGGGGTCAACTACAAGGACGACAACGCCGCCGCGTTGAAATGGCTGGCCGAGTTCCACAACCCCTACCAGTTCAATATCGCCGACCCGCAAGGCTCGCTGGGCCTGGACCTGGGCGTGTACGGCGCGCCGGAAACCTTCCTGGTCGATGCCAATGGCATCATCCGCTACAAGCACGTCGGTGTGGTCGATGCCACGGTGTGGCGCGAGCAGCTGGCGCCGCTGTACCAGGGCCTGGTCGATGAGGCCAGGCCATGAAGCGCTGGTTAGCCGCCGCCGTGCTGGGTTTGAGCCTGGCCGGCGCCGCCAGGGCGGCCATCGACACCTACCAGTTTCGCGACGAAGCCGAGCGTGAGCGCTACCAGCAGCTGACCAAGGAACTGCGCTGCCCCAAGTGCCAGAACCAGGACATCGCCGACTCCAACGCGCCGATCGCCGCCGACCTGCGCCGCGAGATCTTCCGCATGCTGGGCGAGAACAAGAGCAATCAGCAGATCGTCGACTTCATGGTCGATCGCTATGGCGACTTCGTGCGCTACAAGCCGGCGCTCAGTGGCCGCACCTTCCTGCTCTGGTTCGGCCCAGGCATTCTGCTGGCCGGCGGTTTCGTGGTGCTGGCGCTGATCGTGCGCCGCCGCCGTGGCCAGGCCGCGGCCGGCCCCGCCGAATTGTCTGCCGACGAACGCGAGCGTCTCGCCAAACTGCTGGAAAAAGACCGTACCCATGACTGAATTCTGGCTTAGCGCGGGCCTGCTGCTGCTCGCCGCCCTGGCATTTCTGCTGCTCCCGATCCTGCGTGGCCGCCGTCGCCAGCAGGCCGAGCAGGACCGTACCGCACTCAACGTGGCGCTGTTCGAAGAACGCGTCGCCGAGCTGGCTGCCCAGCAGCAGGCCGGGGTGCTCGACGCCGAACAACTGGCCAAGGGCCGCGACGAAGCGGCCCGCGAGCTGCTGGCCGACACCGAGCGCGACGGCGCCGCCCGCCAGGGCCACCTGGGCAAGGCCATCCCGCTGCTGGCGGCGGTGCTGGTGCCCGCCATGGCGCTGGGGCTGTACCTGCACTTCGGCGCCGCCGACAAGGTCGAGCTGACCCAGGAGTTCGCCAAGGCGCCGCAATCCATGCAGGAAATGACCTCGCGCCTGGAACGGGCGGTACAGGCCCAGCCGGACTCGGCCGAAGCCCTGTACATCCTGGGCCGCACCTATATGGCCGATCAGCGCCCGGCGGATGCCGCCAAGGCGTTCGAGCGCGCAGTGTCCCTGGCCGGGCGCCAGCCGGAACTGCTCGGGCAATGGGCCCAGGCGCTGTACTTCGCCGCCGACAAGCAGTGGAGCCCGCAACTGCAAGCGCTGACCGAGGAGGCCTTGAAGGCCGACCCGCAGGAGGTCACCAGCCTCGGCCTGCGCGGTATTGCCGCGTTCGAGGGGCAGCGTTACCAGGAAGCCATCGGCTTCTGGCAGCGACTGCTGGCGCAGCTGCCCGAGGGCGATGCCTCGCGTGCCGCGCTGCAGGGCGGCATCGACCGCGCCGCAGACAAGCTCAAGGCCGGCGGCGCCAAGGTCGAGCAAAGCGCACGTCTGAAAGTACGGGTAGAGCTGGCCGCCGCGCTCAAGGACAAGGTCCGCCCGGACGACACCGTGTTCATCTTCGCCCGCGCCAGCAATGGCCCGCCCATGCCGCTGGCGGCCAAGCGGGTGACCGTGGCGCAGTTGCCGATCGAGGTGGAGCTGTCGGACGCCGACGCGATGATGCCGCAGATGAAACTGTCGGACTACGCTGAAGTCCAACTGGTTGCCCGTGTCTCCCGTGCAGGCCAGCCGACCCACGGTGAGTGGAAAGGCCAGAGCGCCCCGCTGGCCAGCGGCACCCAGGCCACCCAGCACCTGACCATCGACAGCCCCGATTCATAAGAGAGCAGCGCCATGAACAGCACCGTCCGCCTGACCCTGATTACCCTGGCCCTGGGTCTTTCCGCGTGTACGGTGCATCAGCCAGGCGAGCGCGAGCCGCTGCCGCCGATCCAGACCACACCGCCGCCGCACCAGGGGCCGGCGGTCAAGCCGCTGCCGGGCAGCAAGCCCGGTGGGCCGGCAGCGACGCCCAAGCCAATGCCGCGCACCTCCGCCAGTTTTGCCCCGCCACCCGGCGGCGCCAGCCACTGGGACCCGAAACTGGGTGTCTATGTGCTGGAAAAGCAGCCCAACACCTTCTACCGCCAGCGCACCTATTACCGCTGGAACAGCGGCTGGAGCTGGTCGCTGAGCCCCAACGGCCCGTGGCAGGACACCGACAGCAGTGGTGTACCGGGTGGCCTGGGCAGGGCGTTCGGGCAATAACTGCCGTGGTCTGATCGCGGCCCTATCGCGGGGCAAGCCCGCTCCCACGCTGTACAACGTGGGAGCGGGCTTGCCCCGCGATAGGGCCGCCAGCGTCAACAACTGGCATACTCCCCCTTCACATTCAAAGGGAGGGTGGCATGAGCAAGACAGTCCTGGTGCTGGTGGAAACCGTCGATGACTACCTACCCCTGCTGGAGCAGGCCGGTTACCGCCTGATCCGCGCGCCCTCGCCGCAGCTGCGCGCCGATGCCATTGCCCGGCACGCTGGCGAAATCGATGCTGTGCTCACCCGTGGCCCACTGGGCCTGACCGGCGCTGAAATCCAACAGCTGGTGAAGCTGCAGATCATCTGCGTGATCGGCGCTGGCTACGAGCAGGTCGACCTGGCCGCCGCTGCCGCCCGTGGCATCACCGTCACCAATGGCGCCGGGGCCAATGCCGGCGCGGTCGCTGACCATACCCTGGCCCTGCTGCTGGCGCTGTTGCGCGACATCCCGCGTGCTGACGCCAGCACCCGTCGCGGTGAATGGAACCGGGTGATCAGCCCATCGGTGAGTGGCAAGCGCCTGGGCATCATCGGCCTTGGCGCGGTCGGCCAGGCCATCGCCCGGCGCGCCGCCCTGGGCTTCGACATGAACGTCAGCTACCACAGCCGCACCCCGCGCACCGATGTGCCCTACGCCTGGTACGACAGCCCGCTGCACCTGGCCGCCGCGGTGGACATCCTCGTGGTGGCCACTCCGGGCGGCAACGGCACTCGCCATCTGGTGGATGGCCAGGTGCTCGAAGCCTTGGGCGCCGAGGGCTATCTGGTCAACATCGCCCGTGCCAGCGTGGTGGACACCCAGGCGTTGGTCGCTGCCTTGCAGCAGGGCGCGATCGCCGGCGCCGCGCTGGATGTGTTCGATGACGAGCCTGCCGTGCCCGATGCGCTCAAGGCGCTGGGCAACACCGTACTCACCCCGCATGTCGCCGGCCAGTCACCGCAAGCGGCCCGTGACACCGTGACCCTGGTGCTGCGCAACCTGGAAGCGTTCTTCGCCGGCCAGCCGGTACTCACGCCCGTTCGCGGCTGAACCTTTTCCCGATGTTTGCCTGGCACTCTGCCGGGCTTGAGGAGTTTTGCATGCAACTCGAGATCTTCCAGGTCGATGCGTTTTCTGCCGTGCCTTTCGGCGGCAACCCCGCGGCGGTGATTCCGCTGGAGCAGTGGTTGCCGGACGACCTGCTGCAACGCATCGCCGAAGAGAACAATCTGTCGGAAACCGCCTATTTCGTACGCAATGGCGAAGTGTTCGACTTGCGCTGGTTCACGCCGACCGTGGAAGTCGACCTGTGTGGTCATGCGACGCTGGCGGCGGCCTGGGTGCTGTTCGAGCAACTGGGCGAGCAAGCCGAGGTGCTGCGGTTCAGCACCCGTAGCGGTGAGTTGCGGGTCAGCCGTGCTGCCGATGGCCGGCTGGCCATGGATTTCCCGGCCAAGCAGCCGGTTGCAGTGGATATGCCCGAAGGCTTGTTGGCGGCATTGGGCCTGGGTGCCGCGAGGGCCGTGTATCGCTCGGACGACTATGTGGTGATGATCGACGACGCATCGCTGCTCGACGCGCTCAAGCCCGACTTCGTTGCACTGTCGGCTTTCGATGTACGTGGCATCGCAGTGACCGCGCCGGGCCGCGGCTTCGACTTCGTTACCCGCTGGTTCGGCCCTCGGGTCGGGGTCAACGAGGACCCGGTCACAGGCTCCGCCCATACCTCGCTGGCGCCGTTGTGGGCAGGTCGACTGGGCAAGCCAGTGCTCAGTTGCGAACAGGGCGGTGCTCGCAAAGGGCAGCTGTCCTGTGAAGTTTCGGGTAATGGTCGGGTGATCATTCTTGGATCTGGGGCGCTGTATCTTCGCGGCTCGATTCATATCTGAACATGCGGGCCTGCTGCGGCTTGAAGCAGGCCCATCGAGGGTTGGGTTATTGATCGCCGGCGATATATTGGAAAGTGGCATCGCCAGTGGGTGTTGTCGGTAGTGTGACTTTGATGAGCGGGATACTGATACCGGTCTTGCTCAGGAATTTTGCCCTGTCTTTTTTGGCATCGATCAAGGCAGTGGAGTTGTTATAGAAGAATGCCTGCAGCGGCAGGCGCCCATCGAGATTGCGGTCCCAGACTTTCAATAGCAGTTCGTTCCATTCGCTGAAGTAGCCCGAGTCTCTCCATTTGGAGCGCATGCCTTGATAGAAATTGGGCCCCGCATATTGGTTCAGTTCATCACGAACATCCCAACCACAGATAGCGTAGCCGCCTGTACCTGGCGGATAGGCTGCGTTCCACTGCTCCGCCATTGTGATATTCAGGCGATGGCATTTGTCGGTATTGGCAACGCCTGGGTAAGCACCACAACCTTGATCCGTCGTACGGCCGTCGGTCCAACCGTCCATGGGGAAAAAGCACAGCACTTGTATGCGTTCAAGACCCGCAGGCGTGTCCAGGACGGGATAGAAGATCAGGCCATTCACATTGGGGCGATCCCAGGCGAACCTGGCAAAGTTGTTGTCCTTGCGCAGGAACGAGAAGGAGACGCTGCCCTTTGCGAGAGCCTTGTCGCTGGGGTCCCAGGACTCATAGGCGTCACCGTAGGTGGTGACGCGAATCATCACCCCTGAGCACAGAAAAGCGGGCATGGTGTCGCTGCCGCAGTTTGCCGGTCGTTCATGATAGCTGCTGGTCAGCGCCGCTGCGGTCGTCGGGCCATCGGCCCTGGTGATGATCGTGGAGGGGCGTTGCCCGGCACACCCTGAAAGCAACAATACAACCAATAGAAAGAGCCTGGTCTTCATGGCAGGTGACCTCGATTCGCCACTGAGGCGTAAGTGATAGCCGCTGCATTCCGGTTGGATGCGGCAAGCATCGGGGTACATGTTTCGAGGCCTAGGCGTGAGTGAAACTAAGGCAGGAGGGCAGAGCACCACAACTGGCAAAAATACCAGGTGGCGAGGCTGCGCGTTGTGGGATGGGCACATGTCCCTCTCGGGCTATCAGTGCGGGTTCTGACTATACTCGCTGCCTCATCCAGCAGAGATGCTCAGTTATGTCCATGGAAAAGCAAGGCACCTGTCTGTGCGGTGCGACCCGCTTGAAGGCCACCGTCGGCAACACCCATATCAGCGCCTGCCACTGCAGCATGTGCCGCAAGTGGACCGGCGGCCCGCTGCTGGCGGTGCACTGTGCCGCACCGCCGCAGATCGAGGGCCCGGCGCCCAGCGTCTACGACTCCTCGCCATGGGCCCAGCGCGGTTTCTGCGGTCAGTGCGGTACGCACTTGTTCTACCGCTTGAAGGAGCGCGATATGTACGTTGTGCCGGTAGGCCTGTTCGACGGTAAGCAAGACTGGACCTTCACCGAGCAGATCTTCATCGATGAAAAGCCCACCTGGTACTGCTTCAGCAACGAGACCAAGAATCTCACCGGCCAGCAGATCTTCGAGCAGTTCTCCCCATCCTGAAGCAGCCGGTCTTGCCAAGCAGCTGCATTCCTGCGAAAAGGGCGGCCACGAAAAACCGCTTCGAGGAACCTGCCATGAGCAGTGAGCTGCAAGTCATCGATCTACAGGAAGGCGACGGCAAGGCCGTGGTCAAGGGCGCGCTGATCACTACCCAGTACCGCGGCACACTGGCCGACGGCAGCGAGTTCGATTCGTCCTGGACGCGCGGCAAGCCGTTCCAGTGCGTGATCGGCACCGGCCGGGTGATCAAGGGCTGGGACCAGGGCCTGATGGGCATGCGCGTCGGCGGCAAGCGCAAGCTGCTGGTCCCGGCACATCTTGGCTATGGCGAGCGCAGCGTGGGCGCAATCCCGCCGAATTCCGACCTGACCTTCGAGATCGAACTGCTCGAAGTGCTGACCCGGGACGATTGAGGCACGGGACATCATTTGGCAACAGTCCGCTACTAACGTGGTCACTGGCCACGGAACGGCAGTTGTACCCAGGGAGGAACCAAACGGGGCGAGGGCACTCTGACCCTCACGCGCGGCCAAGGATGGCATCCACTACAAGGGCGCCTGCGGCATAAGCGGCAGGCCATGTGGCGAGCCTCGATACCTTCTGTCACAAGAGCCTGCCGTAGATGAAACTGCCCCACTTCGTTCGCCGTCGTCGTCACCTGCTGTTGAGCCTGATGCTCACTGCTGCGGCCGTGCCCCTGGCAATGGATGTGGTCGAAAGCCGAGCGCAACCGGTGGATGGCACCCAGACCCTGGTATTCCTGCGCCACGCCGAAAAGCCTGGCGAAGGTTTGGGCCAGTTGAACTGCCAGGGGCTCAATCGTGCCATCGACCTGGCCACCTTGCTGCCGGAGCGTTTCGGCAAGGCCGACTACGTGTTCGCCGCCAACCCCTCGCGGCATGTCGAGGAAGGCAGCCAGGACCAGAGCTACAGCTATATCCGCCCACTGATGACCATCACTCCCAGCGCCATTCGCCTGGGCCTGCCGGTGAACATCGACTACGGCGCCAACGACACCGATGGCCTGGCCAGGGAACTGCTGCGCGACAAGTACCGCAATGCCACCGTCTATACCGCCTGGTCCCATGGTTACCTGCCGGAACTGATCAATGCCGTGGCCGGCAAGGCCCTGGGTGAGGAGCGGGTGATCACCCAGGACTGGAGTGGTGACGATTTCGACACCCTGTATGTGCTCACCCTGACCTGGCATGACGGCAAGGCCAGCCTGCTCAGCCGTAATGTGCGCCAGGGCCTCGACAACGGGGCGTCTGGCTGCCCGACCTGAGCTGCTGTTACTGTCTTGCGCTGAACGCATGCACAGGGATGTACGGATGAGCCAGCGGGTGACAGTGATCGGAGGAGGGGTGGTTGGCCTGGCGACCGCCTATGCGCTGGTGCGCGAGGGGTACTCGGTCGACCTGGTCGAAGCCCGTGACAGCCTGGCCAGTGCCACCAGTTTCGCCAATGGCGGGCAACTGTCGTACCGCTATGTGGCGCCGCTGGCCGATGCCGGGGTGCCCTGGCAGGCGCTTGGCTGGTTGTTGCGGGGCGATTCGCCCTTGCGCTTGCGCCTGCGCCTGGACCCGGCCCAGTGGCGCTGGCTGGCGGCCTTCGTCATGGCCTGCCGCACAGGGGTCAATCGCCGCAATGCTGCCCAGTTGCTGAGCTTGGCCCTTGAGAGCCAGGCGGCGCTGGCGCGTTGGCGCGAGGAGGACGGCCTGGTGGATTTTGCCTGGCGGCGCAACGGCAAACTGGTCGCCTTTCGCACCCGGCAGGCCTTTGCCCATGGGCGCGAACAGCTACTCGATCCACTCAATCAGCAGGTGCTGGATGCCGGGCAATTGCGCCTGCTCGACCCGGCGTTGGCCGAGGCGCCTTTTATCGGCGGTGTGTTCACCCCGGACGAGGAAGTCGCCGATTGCCACCGCTTCTGCCTGCGCCTGGCCGAGCGGTTGGAGGCGTCGGGGCACTGCCGGCTGTACCTGGGCCAGGCGGTGACTCGGCTGATCCGGCGCAAGGACGAGGTGGTGGCGCTGGCGCTCGCTGATCGCCAGTTGGACGTACAACGCCTGGTGTTGTGCGCCGGGCACCGCAGCGCCAGCCTGGCATTGCCCGGCCTGCACCTGCCGGTTTATCCACTCAAGGGTTACAGCCTGACCGCACCCGTCACCGCGGCGCATCGGGCGCCTGACGTGAGCCTGACCGATTACGAGCGCAAGATCGTCTACGCGCGGCTGGACCAGCAACTGCGGGTGGCGGCGATGGTGGACATCGTCGGCTACGACGAAACGGTGGATGCCGGCAGGCTGCGCAGCATGCGCCGTCTGGCGGGGGAGACGCTGCCCGGGGCGGCCGATTATGGCCAGGCGGTGGAGTGGGCGGGGATGCGGCCGGCAACGCCGACCGGGGTGCCGATCATCGGGGCGACGATGTACCGCAACCTGTGGTTGAACCTGGGGCATGGGGCGTTGGGGTTCACCCTGGCCTGTGGCAGTGGCGAGCGGTTGGCCAGGATGATGGGGTGACTTTGCCGGCCCTATCGCGGGGCAAGCCCACCACCTTCTTCACCCGCGGCGTGGCATAGGTGCGCACCTTGGAGGTGCTCAAACCCAGGCGCACCAGCGATTCGGCAATGGTCACCGCGGCACTCACGCCATCCACAACCGGCACCCCGGTGCGCTGGCGAATTTCTTCGTCAAGCCCGGCCATACCGCCACAACCCAGGCAGATCACCTCGGCCTTGTCCTCCTGCACGGCGCGCTCGGCCTGCTCGACGATGGCTTCAACGGCCCGCCTTGGGTCGGCCTCCAACTCCAGTACCGCCAGCCCGCTGGCACGCACCGAGGCGCAGCGGTCGTACAGGCCCGACAGTTTCAGGCGGTCCTCGATCAGCGGCACGGTGCGGTCCAGGGTCGTCACCACGGAGTAAGCATGGCCCAGGTACATCGCCGTGCTGGCGGCGGCGTCGGTGATGTCCACCACCGGTACGTTGAGCAACTCCTGCAGGCCTTCGCGGCCATGTTCGCCGTAGCCGGCCTGGATGACGGCGTCGTAGGGCTGGTCATAGGCCAGCACTCGGTCCATCACGGCGATGGCGGCCAGGTAACTCTCGAAATTGCCTTCCACCGATTCGGCACCGAACCAGGGCGTCAGGCCGACGATCTCGGTGCCCGGCGCGGCAACGCTGCGCGCCTGCTCGGCGATGGCCTCGGTGATGGCGGCGGTGGTGTTGACGTTGGCGATCAGAATACGCATGACGGATCTCCCTGAAATCAGTGGCTGCTGTGGTCGACGGCGATGCACTCGCCGCTGACGTCGTGGTACTGGGCGTGGCGCGGTGCGATCAGCAGGTACAGTGCGGCGGCGATGCCGGCCCCGATCAGCCAGGAGAACGGCGCGACACTCTGGAAGTTGGGCACCAGGGCCAGGACGATGGCCAAGAGCGCTGCGGGGATGAACGCGGCGAGGGCGCGCAGGTTGATGCCCTTGCTGTAGTGATAGGCGCCGGCGGGGTTCTCGCTGTACAACTCGGGCACGTTGATGCGGCCCTTACGCAGCAGCCAGTAGTCGGCCATGATCACGCCGTACAGCGGGCCGAGCAGGGCGCCCAGCCCCGACAGGAAGTACACGATCACCAGGGGGCTGTTGTACAGGTTCCACGGCAGGATCAGCACCGCCAGCGTGGCGCTGATCAGGCCGGCACGGCGGAAGTTCAGGTGGCGTGGCGCCAGGTTGCTGAGCACGAAGGCCGGGGCGACGAAGTTGGCCATGATGTTCACCGCCACGGTGACGATCAGGAAGGCCATGCAGCCCAGCACCAGGAACAGGGTGTTGGGGATACTGGCGACGATCTGCGTCGGGCTGTCGATGATCTGGCCGTTGATCTGGAACTGCGCGCCGCACAGCACCACGGTGATGGCGGCGAACACCAGGATGTTCACCGGCAGGCCCCAGAAGTTGCCGACGCGGATGGTCTTGCGGCACGGCGAGCTGCGCGCGAAGTCGCAGAAGTTCAGCACCAGGGTGCCGTAGATCGCCAGCCACAGTGCGCCGCCGGCAAAGATGTTGCGCCACATTTCGTAGCCGGTCAGGGGTTCGGCGACCGACCAGGCGATGCGCGCGTCGGCCTTGAAGTACATGAACACCGCAAGGCAGGCCACGGTGAGCAGGATCACCGGGCCGGCGAAGGCTTCGTAGCGGCGCACCATTTCCATGCCGTAGGCGAGGATCACCAGCTGCACCAGCCAGATCGACACGAAGCATACCCAGCCCAGGCTCGACAGGCCGAGGATGCTGTCGTGGTCGTAGGCGGCCACTTGCGGCCAGACGGCGGTGAGCAGCACCCGCAGCACTACAGAGGCGAGGTAGGTCTGGATACCGAACCAGGCGATGGCGATCACCGCGCGGATCAGCGCCGGGATCTGCGCGCCGTGAATGCCGAAGGCGATGCGGCTGATCACCGGGAACGGCACGCCGGTTTTCTGCCCCATGTAGCCGGACAGGTTCATGAAGAAGTACACCAGCGCCGCGCCGATCGCCAGCGACAGGAGGATCTGCCAGCCGCCCAGGCCAAGGGCGAACAGCCCCATGGCGAAGGAGTAGTTGGCGATGTTGTGCACATCGTTGGTCCACAGCGCGAAGATGCTGTAACCGCCCCAGCGCCGGCCTTCGGCTTTGGTCGGGGCGAGGTCGCGGTTGTGCAGGCGCGGGCTCAGTTCGAGGTCCGCCGGGTGGCCGTCGAGGGTGGTTGCGGCGGGGCTGGTGCTGGCAACGGAAAGTTCAGGGGCAAGGGGGAGGCTGCTACTCATTCCGGCGGCTCCTGATGCGTGTGACTGCGATGAGCGGGCGCTGGCGCACGGGCTCGCCATCTCGTCGGTGCAGGCGTTGGCATCACTGGGTTCTGGGCGCGGCGGTCGCGGTTCGGGGCGACGCTGCGGGTTCTTGTGTATTTATGTTTCGTTCAACTTGTATACAAAACACGAACACACAAAAGCCAGTTCTATGCCAGGGTGAATCCAAGTTTCAGGTTGCCATCATTTTGAATTTGGCTAGTTGAAATATAAGTTGCTGAAATTAAGGATTTATAAGTTGACCGAATGAACAGTTTAAATTTTTTAAGATGCTAATTAGTTGATCAACTGGTCAAAATTAGTTGGCTGTGGTGTGTAACCTAATGGGGCGCTGCTTCGCAAAAGTGCACACAAAAATGGCACTTAAGGTGACATTTATGTGTACAAAAAATCGCCAAGGTTCTTCGCCGGCAAGCCGGCTCATTCAGCGCGCACAGAGATGTCGCGTCGTACCAACAAGGCAGACCAGGTGATGGCACAGGAAAGACTGGCCCGAAATAAACTGTGGGAGCGGGTTTACCCGCGAAGCGCCGCGCGGGCGGCGCTCGATCTCATAGGCGCTGCAGAAACATCGGCGAACACCTAGTGGCCCATATGCGAATTCAAGACAGGCCCCTGGGCCTCACACCGCCGGCCCTGGGTAATCAGGATCGGGTAACGGCCACCAGGCGCATGGCGGGAGATTGGGTGAAGGCCACCAGGTGCCTGGCGATGTTTTTGCAGCGCCTATGAAATCGAGCGCCGCCCGCGCGGCGCTTCGCGGGTAAACCCGCTCCCACAGTTTGTTTCGGGCCAGTCTTTCCTGTGCCATCACCTGGTCCGCCTTGTTGGCATGACGCGGTATCGCGGTGCGCGCGGATGCCGCTGCGCCTGTCTCACAGGCAATCCACCCCTCAGTGCTTCATCCCCAACTCCGCATCATCCATCAGTGCCTTGGCCAGCGCGCTCAGGTAATACGACGCCCAGAGCAGTTGCGGCTTCTCGTCCATGATCCCGGCGATGGTCAGGTCGCGCACGCAGCCCATCAGCTCCGAAGCCTGGTCCCGCGCATGCTGGCAGGGGATGCCGGGCTCGATGCAGAACAGCGGGTCGGTCATGCCTTCGCCTTGGTAGAACTTGGTCTTGCCCGCAGTGGTGCGGGGCGTGGTGTCGTCTGTGTTCATTGCTCACTCTCCCTGAAATGATCGGTGCCTGGGCGGGCCCCATCGCGGGTCAAGCCCGCTCCCACGGATGCAGGCATAACCCTGCGGGCTGGGGGTGGCGTGGGAGCGGCGGTGCGCCGATGCGACTTGCCCCGCGATAGCGCCAGCTCAGGCGACACATGACCAACGGCCTAGTGGAACGCCCGGCGCTCCATCTGCGGCATCTGCACCTGAATCAACGCCGACTCGAGCAGCACCCGCAGCGCCTCGATCTCATGCATCAACGCCATGATCAGAATCGACGCGTGCGACTTGGGTTGCTGGACCGACATGGCCTGATGCGCCACGGCCTGAGCGCACAGGGCGTACTCCGTGGCTTGGATCAGGGTGTCTTCGAGGGAGTGGTGGTTGTGGGGTGGATCGGGGACGATCTTTAACATTTGAGCTCCTATATCTCTAAAGGAGCCACCACCTGCCCGCTGTCAAACAGAAGGGTGGCAGCTGTACGTGGGTTGACAGACCGGCGGACATAGGAAGTTCCGGCGCACGCAAGCGTGCCCGCACGTACAGCTGCCATTGAAGGCGCTGCATACCTAAATACCGTCGCGGCCTGTCAAAGCCGATCGCTGAACTCAGCGACTCGCCGAGACTAGGGGCCTACCAGGGCGACCGCAACGGAAAAAAGGCGGCAAGAGTATGTTTGGGAAATGGACTACAAGTAAGGGCTTTAATCTGATTCTTCGTGGCCGGTAGCAAAGTCAGGAGTTGCAGACGTTGCATGGATATTGGCCGGTCTTCGTAGGCGCATTTCAGCGCGCACATAGATATCGCGCCATGCCAACAAGGCGGACAGCGGAGATGCCACAGGCATAACTGGCCCGAAACAGATGTGGGAGCGGGTTTACCCGCGAAGCGCCGCGCGGGCGGCGCTCGATCTCATAGGCGCTGAAGGAACATCGGCGAGCACCTGGTGGCCCACATGCGATTTCATGACAGGCCCTTGGGCGTCACACAGCTGGCCCTGGGTAATCTGGATTGGGTAATGGCCAAAAGGTGCATGCCGGGAGATTGGGTGAAGGCCACCAGGTGCCTGCCGGTGTCTTTGCAGCGCCTTTGAGATCGAGCGCCGCCCGCGCGGCGCTTCGCGGGTAAACCCGCTCCCACAGTTTGTTTCGGGCCAATTATTCCTGTGGGAGAGGTGTAGCCCGCCTTGGCGCATGTCGCAAGCCCTGCGCAGCGGCCGAAGTGCCCATCTTCAAGCCATCGGCGGCAGTCTGCGCTTCACCGGGGTCTTCTTGATGATTGCGGTATTGGTCTCGGCCAGCACATTGAGCAGGTCGAGCAGGGTGTCCAGCTGCTCCATCGAACGCACATGCAGGCGGGCGATGAAGCAGTCCTCACCCGTGACCTTGTCGCATTCGGTGAACTCGGGGATGGCGATGATCTGCCGTTCCACCTCCTGCAACTTGCCAGGCAGTGGGCGCACGCGCACGATGGCCTGCAACTGGTAACCAAAGCAGCGTGGGTCCACCTCCACCGTATAGCCACGCAGCACGCCACGTTCCTCCAGGCGGCGCAGGCGCTCGCTGACGCTGGGCGCGGACAGCCCGCTGATCTGCGCCAGGGCCTTGAGCGAGCGGCGAGAGTCCTCCATCAGGGCGTTGATCAATAGCTGGTCGATGTCGTCAGTCATGGCTACCTCGTTAGGCAATTCCGGTGATTGGCCTTGATAGTAAAGGCGAATGGCTAATTCTGCCTTGGCTATCCGCTGGAAGGCCCATCAGCACCCCGCGCATACTGTGGCCATCGTGTACAGGAGGTGTGAGATGGACAATTCGCTGCGCCGCGGCTCCCTGGAAATGGTCGCCGCCATGCTGATCTCCGGGACCATCGGCTGGTTCGTGCTGGTGTCCGGGCAGCCGGTGCTGGAGGTGGTGTTCTGGCGCTGCGTGTTCGGCGCCGGCACCTTGCTGCTGATCTGCGCGGCCATGGGCTTTCTAAAGCCCGGCGTGCTGACCCGCGCCACCTTCCTGCTGGCGGTGGTCAGCGGAGTGGCGATCGTCGGCAACTGGGTGCTGCTGTTCGCCTCTTACTCGCGGGCATCTATCGCCATCGGCACGGCGGTGTACAACGTCCAGCCGTTCATGCTGGTGGGGCTGGCGGCGCTGTTTCTCGGCGAGAAGATCACCCTGGCCAAGCTGACCTGGCTGGGCGTGGCCTTTGTCGGCATGCTGGCCATCGTCAGCGCCCATGGCACCGGGCAAGCCAGCGGCAGCGAGTACTTGCTGGGCATCGGCCTGGCGCTGGGGGCCGCGTTCCTCTATGCGGTGGCGGCACTGATCATCAAGCGCCTCACCGGCACGCCGCCGCACCTGATCGCACTGATCCAGGTGAGCACCGGGGTGTTGCTGCTGGCGCCGTGGGTGAAGCTCGGCGGCCTGCCGGGTGAGTGGCCGGCATTGGGCAGCCTGGTGACCTTGGGTATCGTCCACACCGGGCTGATGTACGTGCTGCTGTACAGCGCCATCCAGCGCCTGCCCACCGCGCTGACTGGCGCACTGTCGTTCATCTACCCGATTGCGGCGATCCTGGTGGACTGGGTGGCCTTCGGTCATCGACTGGCGCCGTTGCAGTGGCTGGGGGTAGCGCTGATTTTGCTGGCGGCGGCGGGCATGCAGCAGGGCTGGTGGTGGCGCCCGGCGCGCGCCAAGGGCGTGGCCAGGCCTTAGCAGCGGGCCGCTTCAGAACTTCTTGGCGACGCTGGCCACCAGCGTCGCCGAGCAGACATCGTCGAAGCCATAACTGCTGGCGCACTCGGTCTGCGACAGGTCGGTGTCGACATAGGCCAGGCTCCAGTCGACCCCGGCGAAGGCGCGGGTCAGCTTCACTTCCCATTCGCGGTAGCTGTCGGCCGTGCGCTCGCTGGCCGAGACGAACATCGGGTCCTTGAAGTCCATGCGCCCGTAGCGCAGCTGCAAGCCTAGCTCCAGGGGCAGTTGAGCTTCGTAGCCGACATAGGTGTAGAGGGTGTCCTGGTCCTCGCCGAACAGGTTGCCGGCGTCGTCGGAATAATTGGCGGCCAGCTTGAAACCGTAGGCCGTCAGGGCGGCGTAGTACTCGCTCTGGTTGTACAGGCTCGACTTGGGGTAGGTGTACCTCAGGTAGCCCAGGTCCAGGCTTACCTCATCGCTGGCCTGCCAGTACCAGCCGGCGTAGTAGTCCACCTCCTGGCGCGTCTTGGAACCGAAACCGAAGTCGACGTTGGAGGTCCAGGCGCCGAGGTACAGGCCGCTGGCGTGCTGCAAGGTGGCGCCGAACTGGGCGGCGGGGTCGTTCTGGGTCTGCGAGATGCCGCGGTTGCGGTAGTCGCTGTGCAGGGCGAGGTCGAACTCCAGGCTGAAGTCGTCGTTCAGTGGCACGGCCTGGCAGGCGAGGGGGGCCAGGGTGAGGGCGAGCAGGGTGATGCGACGCATGGCGATACCTGTTGTTGTGATTGTCGGTAGATGCGGGGCACGGCTGGGCCAGGCCCCCGCCGTGCGACGGGAGCCGGGCAGGGGGCGACGGGGTCAGAGCTCGGCTTTGTACACCTCGCGGCCGCCGAACCAGGTTTGCAGCACGCGGGTGTCGGCCAGGTCCTGATCGGCGACGCTGAGCACGTCGCGGTCGAGGATGATGAAGTCGGCCTGTTTGCCGGGGGTCAGCGAGCCGATCTGCCGCTCCAGGCCGATGGCCTTGGCGGCGTTGAGGGTGTAGGCCTGCAACAGGGTCTGGCGGTCGATACGTTCGGCGGCGTTGAGCACGCCCTTGGGGCCTTCGCGGGTGATGGCCTGGTGAATCGCCAGCCACGGGTTGGGCGAGGACACCGACCAGTCGCTGGCGCCGGCGATGGTCGCACCATGGCTGAGCAGCGAATGGGCCGGGTACTGGTAGGGGTAGATCGCGCTGCTGACATAGGGTTTGACCATGTCCACGGTGTACTCGTCGGCCGAGGCCCACAGCAGTTGCATCGAGGCGATCACGTCCAGCGGCTTGAGACGGGCGAACTCGGCGGGGTTGACCAGTTGCAGGTGGGTCAGCGAATGGGTGACGCCGCTGTGGCGGTCCTTGCGCGCCTGCTCGATGCCGTTGAGCGACTCGCGCACCGCGCGGTCGCCGATGGCGTGGATGTGCACCAGCCAGCCACGGGCGTCGGCGGCGCTGACCAGCTCGCCGAAGTGTGCCGGGTCGATCAGCAGCTCGCCGTTGCCGTGGGTGTTGCGGTAGGGCTCGAGCATGGCTGCGCTCTGCGCCGGGTACTCGACCACGCCGTCGGCGAAGATCTTGATCCCCGGCAGGGTGAGGTTGGGGATGCCCTGGAACTGCTGGCGCACCTTGTCCAGGGTATCGAGGTCGGCCGGGGTGCTTTTCGGGTTGGCCACCAGCAGGGCGGCGACGTGGGCGTTCAGCCCGCCCTGGGCGGCCAGCGCCTTGTAGGCCGGCAGCACGCCGACCGATTTCTCCGTGGGTTTGAGGCTGAACAGCGATTCACCTGGGGCGGCGTTGACGGCCGGGTCCATCCAGGCGGTGATGCCGAAGCTGTTGTTGTACTTCACCGCGGCCTCGGCGGCATGCAGCAGCGCCTCGGCGCTGTGCGCGGGCATGGCGGCGGCGATGCGGTCCCAGCCGGCGTCCACGGCGAAACCGTTGGGGCTGCCGTCCTTGCGCTTGCCCAAGGTGCCGCGTTCGGCCGCCGGCAGGCTGGCCAGCAGGCGGGCGTCGACACCTGCGCGTTCGAGCATGGCCTGGTTGGCCCAGGCGGTGTGGTGGTCGCTGCCGATGAACACCACCGGCACGTTCTGCCACTCGCCATGATTGAAGGTGCGGCCCAGTTCCTCGGCTTTGGCCCAGTAGGTCGAGCTCACCCCGACCACCACCAGCACGTCGCCCAGGCGTGCCCGGCCATCGTCGCGCCAGCCGCGCAGGCGTTGTTGCAAGTCTTGGGTGCTGACCCCTTCCTCGCTGTCGAGGTTGGCCGCCGACAGTTCCAGGCCGCCGAAGATGGCGTGGTTGTGGCTGTCGATCATGCCGGGCAGCAGGCGCTTGCCGGCCAGGTCGACGACCCGGGTCGAGGCGTCGGCCAGGGCCTTGATCTCGCTGTCGCTGCCCACCTTGAGCACCTTGCCGTCCGCCACGGCCATGGCCTGGGCCGATGGCTGGGCGGGGTCGGCGGTGTACAGCTTGCCATTGAGCAACACCAGGTCGGCCGCGGCCATGGCGTCCAACGAGGCAAAAGCCAGCGCCGCCGCCAGCAGGGTGGGTTTGAAAGCTTTCATCGGCGAACCTCTTGTTTTTTTGGGCTTGCCGGCGAGACTAGCCACTGGCCCGGGCCGGCAGAACGCCCGAAACGTGAAAAACGCTTTTGCCTGCCAGGAAAAACCATGGACAAGTTCGCCGCTGTCAGCATGTTCGTCGCCACCGCCGAGCACGGCAGTTTCAGCCGCGCCGCAGAACAGTTGGGCAAGACTCCGTCGGCGTTGACCAAGGCCGTCAGCCACCTGGAGGCGGAGCTGGGGGTGCGCCTGTTCGAGCGCAGTACCCGGCGCACGGTGCTCACCGAAGCGGGCAGGGTGTACCTGGAGACCGCGCGCCAGGTGTTGATGCGCCTGCACGAGGTGGGTGAGGTGGTGGGGCAGATCCAGCATGGCCTGCACGGCATCCTGCGCCTGACCGCGCCACTGGCCTATGGCCGGGCGTTTCTCGATGAGGTGTGCGCGGGTTTCCTGCGCGAATACCCGCAGATCCGCCTGCGCGTGGACCTGTGCGACGCCTTCGTCGACCTGGTAGAGAGTGGCTACGACCTGGCCCTGCGCGAGGGCCGGGGCGATTTGCCGGGGTTGATCGGCAAGGCTGTCGGGCGCAACTGCCTGACCCTGTGCGCCAGCCCCGCGTACCTGGCGCGCAACCCGCTGCCCGTCACCCCGCAGACCCTCGACCGGCACGACTGGCTGTTGTACCGGCATGCCGCGTTGAGCCGGACCTACTGGTGGGTGGAAAAGGACGGCGAACGGCTCAGCCTGCTGCAGCCTGCCAACGCACGACTGGAAAGCGACAACTACGACCTGCTGCTGGCCAGCGCGCTGGCCGGGGGCGGCTTGTTCCACGTGCCCATGTGGAGCGGTGCGCCGTATCTGGCCGATGGGCGGCTGGTGCAGGTGATGGCGGATTACGCGATCGACCCGGACGCCTTCGGCCCGCAGATCCTGGCCGTGTACCCGAGCCACCGTCGGGCCACGGGCAAGGTGCTGGCGTTCATCGACTATCTGGCCGGGTATCTGGACGCGCGCGGCTTGGGCTGAATGCTCGGCATTCGATGGCGGCGCGGGCCCCAGCAGGTAGAATGGCGCTTTTGCCCGACCCATGACCGATATGAGCCCAGCCATCGCTACCCTTGAGCAACACCTGCTCGCCGCCCTCGATCCCGCCCCGACTGAGACCCGCCGTCTGTTCCATGGCCGTGGCCGTTGCTGGCCGGGGCTGGAGCAGATCACCGTCGACTGGCTTGACGGTGTGCTGTCGGTCGCACTGTTCCGTGAACCGCCCGAGGGCCAGCTGGCTGAGCTCGAAGCGATGCTGCGCAGCCTGGCCGAACGCCCGCAGTGGACTGGCCAGGCCATGCTGTTGCAGCACCGCTACCTGCCCGACAGCCCAGGCCAGTGGCTGCTCGGTGAGCCCTGCCAGCAGCGCGAAGTCACCGAGGATGGCCTGAAATACCTGCTCGACCTGGGCGTGCGCCAGAACAACGGCCTGTTCCTCGACATGCGCTACGGCCGGCGCTGGGTGCGCGAGCAGGCGGCGGGCAAGCGGGTGCTCAACCTGTTCGCCTATACCTGCGGCTTTTCGGTGGCGGCGATTGCCGGGGGCGCCGAGCAGGTGGTCAATCTGGACATGGCCAAGTCGGCGTTGTCCCGTGGCCGTGACAACCACCGGCTAAACGGCCATGACGCCTCGCGCGTGGCGTACCTGGGGCACGAGCTGTTCAAGTCGTGGGGCAAGGTGCGCAAGTACGGGCCGTATGACCTGATCATCATCGACCCGCCGACCTTCCAGCGTGGCAGCTTCGTGCTGACCCAGGACTACGGGAAGATCCTGCGGCGCTTGCCGGAGCTGTTGAATGCAGGCGGGACGGTGCTGGCGTGTGTCAACGACCCGGGGATCGAGTCGCAGTTTCTGATTGACGGCATGGCTGAGCATGCGCCGGGGCTTGAGTTTATCGAGCGGTTGGAGAACCCGCCGGAGTTTCCCGATGCGGACCCGGAGGGTGGCTTGAAGGCGTTGGTTTTCCGTCAGGGCGACTGACGTCATCGCGGGGGGGGGAAAGCGTCCCCCAACCAGAGGAGAGGGCGGGTTGCACCAGGAGGGGGGGTCTTGGAGCCGTCTGCGCACTCACCCCCCCCCCCCCCCCTCCTCTCTTCTTCCTCCCCCCCCCCCCGCGATGGGGTTGCATCAACTACTTGTTGGTATAGATCTGGTCGAACACGCCACCGTCGTTGAAGTGGGTCTTCTGCACGGTGCGCCAGTCACCGAAGGTCTTCTCCACCGACAGGAAGTCCACTTTCGGGAAGCGGTCGGTGTACTTGGCCAGTACCGTGGCGTCACGCGGGCGCAGGTAGTTGTTGGCGGCGATTTCCTGGGCTTCAGGCGACCACAGGTACTTCAGGTATTCCTCGGCCACGGCCTGGGTGCCTTTCTTGGCCACCACCTTGTCGACCACGCTCACCGGCGGCTCGGCTTCTGCCGACACGCTTGGGTAGACCACTTCGAACTGGTCGCGGCCGAACTCGCGGGCGATCATTTCGGCTTCGTTCTCGAAGGTCACCAGCACGTCGCCGATCTGGTTGGTCATGAAGGTGGTGGTGGCGGCGCGGCCACCGGTATCGAGCACCGGCGCCTGCTTGAACAGCTTGCCGACGAAGTCGCGAGCCTTGCTCTCGTCGCCGCCCTGCTTGAGCACATAGCCCCAGGCCGACAGATAGGTGTAGCGGCCGTTACCCGAGGTCTTGGGGTTGGGCACGATCACCTGCACGCCGTCCTTGAGCAGGTCGGGCCAGTCTTTCAGCGCTTTCGGGTTGCCCTTGCGCACGATGAACACGGTGGCCGAGGTGAACGGCGCGCTGTTGTTCGGCAGGCGGGTCACCCAGTTGTCCGGCACCAGCTTGCCGTTGTCGGCCAGGGCATTGATGTCGGTGGCCATGTTCATGGTGATGACATCGGCCGGCAGGCCGTCGATAACTGCCCGCGCCTGCTTGCTCGAACCGCCGAAGGACATCTGCAGGTTGACCTTCTCGTTGTGTTCTTTGTCCCAGTGTTTCTGGAACGCCGGGTTGTAGTCCTTGTAGAAGTCGCGCATCACGTCGTAGGAAACGTTGAGCAGGGTCGGGGCGGCCTGGGCGAGGTTGCCCAGGGCAAGGCCTGCGGCCAGCAGCGAGGCGCTGAAGAGTTTTTTCACGTTGCGTCCTTGTTATTGAAAGGGTGTAGGCAGAGTGCCTGCGACTATAGCGGGTGGTTCTGCGAGGGTTAAAGAATAAAAAGGACTTTGGTTATGCCGTCGCCTGTACCGGCCCTATCGCGGGGCAAGCCCGCTCCCACACCGGACAACG
This sequence comes from Pseudomonas sp. GZD-209, assembly GCF_049310485.1. Taxonomy (NCBI): domain Bacteria; kingdom Pseudomonadati; phylum Pseudomonadota; class Gammaproteobacteria; order Pseudomonadales; family Pseudomonadaceae; genus Pseudomonas; species Pseudomonas sp. GZD-209. The sequence goes on along the minus strand of NZ_JBMOWQ010000022.1, from coordinate 1,984 downwards.
TGGGAGCGGGCTTGCCCCCGCTCCCCGCCCCCCCCCCCGCCCACTCCACTCCACCGCCTCCCCCCCCCCCCCCCCCCCCCCCCCCCGGTACAGGCAACCTCAATGTTTGGGAAACAACGCATTGCCACACCGCGAACAGAACGCCGCGCCATGTTCATGGTGGTTCTTGGCGCAGGTCGGGCAGTCGTGCTGCAACTGCTCCCCACGCAGCGCATTGGCCAGCTCCGCAGTGAAGATGCCGGTAGGCACGGCAATGATCGAGTAACCGATGATCATCACCAGCGACGACAGCACCTGCCCCAGCGGCGTCTTCGGCACGATGTCGCCGAAGCCCACGGTGGTCAGGGTGACGATGGCCCAGTAGATGCCCTTGGGGATACTGGTGAAACCATGCTCGGGGCCTTCGATCACGTACATCAGGGTGCCGAACACGGTGACCAGGGTCGACACGCTGACCAGGAACACGATGATCTTCTGCTTGCTGCCCTGCAGCGCCGCCAGCAGGTAATGGGCCTGCTTGAGGTAGGGGCTGAGCTTGAGCACGCGGAAGATCCGCAGCATGCGGATGACGCGGATGATCAGCAGGTACTGGGCATCGCTGTAGTACAGGGCGAGGATCCCCGGCACGATCGCCAGCAGGTCCACCAGCCCATAGAAGCTGAAGGCGTAGCGCAGCGGTTTGGGCGAGCAGTACAGGCGGGTGATGTATTCGGCGAGGAAGATCGCCGTGAAACCCCACTCGATGGCGGCCAGCAGGCCGGCGTAGCCCTGGTGTACTTCGTCGATGCTGTCGAGGATCACCGTCACCAGGCTGGCGAGGATGATCAGCAGCAGGGCCTTGTCGAAGCGTCTTCCAGCTGCGGTATCGGTCTGGAAGACGATGACGTAGAGCCGCTCGCGCAGGCTTGCGGGGTTATCCATGGGCGCGTTCCATTGTGCAAATGGGCAGAGCCTAGGGGCTGGCTATCAGCTGTGCAAGCGGGGCGCGTTGCGCCGTTGGTTGAGCTGCGCCAGGTGGCTGCCCAGATGCATCAGCCAGCAGGCGACCACGAACGGCGCGGTCAGCCCGGCGATCGGCAGCAGGTTGAACAGCGGTTGCAGCAACAGCGCCAGGGCGATGGCCAGTAACGCTACCCAGGGTCTCTCACCCTGGCGGCTGAAGGCCAGTGCAGCCAATGCCGCGTTGAAACCGTACAGCCCTAGCCAGGCCCCTTGCGCCTCACCGGCCAGCAGCGCAACACCACCACCGATGGCCGCACCGATCACCGCCCAGGTGGCGGCATAGGGGTTGGCAAAGTACATCCCGATGACGATCAGCAACCCGGCCATCGGCTTGTCGAGCAGGAAGATCTGCCCGATGCCGCGCAGCATGGCATACAGCGGGTCGGCCTCGACGAAGCTGTTGGTGGTGGGTTCGGCCAGCAGCAGCGCGGCCCAGCCGAGCAGCACGAAGGGGGCGGTGTAGGCCACCAGCAATTTGCCGCCGCGTTTTCGCCATTGGTGGGTGATGATGCTGGACAGGCCGCCGGCGGCGATGATCAGCGGCGGCAGGATGGCTGACCAGGGCAGCACGGCGCTGATCAGGATGCCGATCAGCACGCCGTTATAGCAGTACAGCCCGGCCTGGCGGTCGGCGCGGTCGTAGCCGCGACGTTGGGCGGTGAGCAGGCCGGCGAGGGCGCCGAGCAGGGCGCCGCCGACCAGCGCAGGGGCGGTCAGCAGGATGGCCAGCAGGCAGCACAGGCCGCACAGGGGGTTGCGCAGCAACAGCACCTGGCTGAAACCGTTGAGCAGCGCCGTGGCCCAGTCGGGGCACGGGTTGACGAAATTTTTGGTGTACATGGGCAGTCGGTAAGGTGAGTGGTCAGCGGTGGGCCTCTTTGGGCCTCGGTTTTCCGCGGGGTCAGGGTGCAGCCATCGCGGGGGGGGGGGGAGCCCCCCCACCCTCACTCGTGGGAGCGACGTCCCCCCCCCCCTTCTTTCG
>NZ_JBMOWQ010000021.1:0-56887 GCF_049310485.1 Pseudomonas sp. GZD-209 | reverse complement strand
ACCGTTAGGGGGAAACCCCCCCCACATGCGTTGAAAGGGGGGGGCGGGCTGCCCCCGCGATTTTTTCAGATCAAACCAAGGTCTCGATCCGCAGCGTATTAGTCGAACCTGGCTTGCCGAAAGGCACACCGGCGGTGATCAGCAGCGTGTCGCCGCGGCTGGCCATGCCTTGTGCCTGGGCGATCTCCAGCGCGGTGGAGACCACCTCGTCGACCTGGCGCAGGCGGTCGTTGACCACCGAGTGCACACCCCAGGCCACGCTCAGGCGCCGTGCGGTGTTGAGGTTCGGCGTCAGGTTGAGGATCGGCGCCCGTGGCCGCTCGCGGGCGGCGCGCAGGGTGGAGTTCCCCGACTCGCTGTAGTTGACCAGCACCGCCACCGGCAGGATGCCGCTGATGCGGCGGATCGCGCAGCTGATGGCATCCGATACCGTGGCCTCGGCCTTGGGCCGGCCGACGTCGAGCTGGGCCTGGTAGTCCGGGCCGTTCTCCACCTGGCGGATGATCTTGCTCATCATCTGCACCGCTTCCAGCGGGTAGTCACCCGAGGCGGTCTCGGCCGACAGCATCACTGCGTCCGCACCTTCGGCCACGGCGTTGGCCACGTCGGTGACTTCGGCGCGGGTCGGGGCAGGGGAGAAGCGCATGGATTCGAGCATCTGCGTGGCCACTACCACCGGTTTGCCCAGCTGGCGGCAGGTGCCGATGATGGCTTTCTGGATCTGCGGCACGCTCTCGGCCGGCACTTCCACGCCCAGGTCGCCGCGGGCGACCATGATCGCGTCGGACAGCTCGGCGATGGCTTGCAGTTGCTCGACCGCCGAGGGCTTCTCGATCTTGGCCATCAGGTAGGCGCGGTCGCCGATCAGCTGGCGCGCCTCGACGATGTCTTCCGGGCGCTGCACGAACGACAGGGCCACCCAGTCCACGCCCAGCTCCAGGCCGAAGGTGAGGTCGCGGCGGTCTTTGTCGGTGAGCGGGGACAGGTCGAGCACCGCTTGCGGCACGTTGACGCCTTTGCGGTCGGACAGCTCGCCGCCGGCCAGCACTTCGGTGTCGATGGCGTCGGCGTGCTTGGCGGTCACTCGCAGGCGCAGTTTGCCGTCATCGAGCAGCAGGTCCATGCCGGGCTCCAGCGCGGCGATGATCTCCGGGTGCGGCAGGTTGACCCGGCGGCTGTCGCCCGGAGTCTTGTCCAGGTCCAGGCGCAGGGCCTGGCCACGCTGCAGTTGCACCTTGCCGTCGGCGAAGCGGCCAACGCGCAGTTTCGGGCCTTGCAGGTCCATGAGGATGCCCAGCGGGTAGTTGAGCTGTTGCTCGACTTCGCGGATCCACTGATAGCGCAGGGCGTGATCGGCGTGTTCGCCGTGGCTGAAGTTGAGGCGGAAGATGTTCACCCCGGCTTCGACCAGCTGGCGGATGTCATCGATGCCTTTGATCGCAGGCCCGAGGGTGGCGAGGATTTTTACTTTTTTATCAGGCGTCATGATTGCGGGGTCTCGAGGATCAGGATGGCGCGGAAGTCGTTGACGTTGGTGCGGGTCGGCTCGGTGACGATCAGCGCATCGAGGGCGGCGAAGTAGCCGTAGCCGTTGTTGTTGTCCAGCTCGTCGCTGGCCGACAGGCCCAGGGCCTCGGCGCGGGCGTAGCTGTCCGGGGTCATGTAGGCGCCGGCGTTCTCTTCCGAGCCGTCGATGCCGTCGGTGTCACCGGCCAGGGCGTATACGCCCGGCAGGCCCTTGAGGCTTTCGGTGAGGCTGAGCAGGAACTCGGCGTTGCGCCCGCCGCGGCCGTTGCCGCGCACGGTGACGGTGGTTTCGCCGCCGGAGAGGATCACGCAGGGCGCCTTCAACGGCTGGCCGTGCAGGACGATCTGCCGGGCGATGCCGGCGTGGACCTTGGCCACTTCCCGCGACTCGCCTTCCAGGTCGCCGAGGATCAGCGGGCTGAAGCCGGCCTGGCGGGCCTTGACGGCGGCGGCCTCGAGCGACTGCTGGGGTTTGGCGATCAGCTGGAAGTGGCTGCGCGCCAGCGCCGGGTCGTCGGCCTTGACGGTTTCGGAGGCCGGGTTGTTGAGCCAGTCGATGACGGCTTTGGGGGCCTCGATGTTGTAGCGCTTGATGATCGCCAGGGCATCGGCCGAGGTGCTCGGGTCGGCCACGGTAGGGCCGGAGGCGATGACCGTGGCCAGGTCGCCCGGTACGTCGGAAATCGCATAGGTGTAGACGGTGGCCGGCCAGCAGGCTTTGGCCAGGCGGCCGCCCTTGATCGCCGAGAGGTGCTTGCGCACGCAGTTCATCTCGCCGATGGTGGCGCCGGACTTGAGCAGCGCCTTGTTGATCTGCTGCTTGTCGGCCAGGGTCAGGCCTTCGGCGGGCAGGGCCAGCAGGGCCGAGCCGCCGCCGGAGAGCAGGAAGATGACGCGGTCGTCTTCGTTGAGGTTGCTGACCAGCTCGAGCACGCGCTTGGCCACGGCCAGGCCGGCGGCATCCGGGACCGGGTGGGCGGCTTCGACCACTTCGATCTTCTGGCAGTTGGCGCCGTGGCCGTAGCGGGTGACGACCAGGCCTGAGACTTCGCCCTGCCAGCTTTTTTCGACCACTTCGGCCATGGCGGCGGCGGCTTTGCCTGCACCGATGACGATGACCCGGCCGCTGCGGTCGGCGGGCAGGTAGGGTTCGAGGACCTGACGGGGGTGGGCGGCGGCGATGGCTGTGTCGAACAGTTCGCGCAGGAGGTTTTGTGGATCGACCGACATGGCAGGCTCCCAATTATTGTTGTTCTGCAGAATCAAAAACGCCCCTGGAACTGCCTCCGTGCAGGCCGAACCAGGGGCGGGTGTTGCTCGGGGTCACCGCCTGGCACCCAGGCGGTGTGAAATTCATCGAGGGGCAAGCCCGCTCCCACGTATCAGAGCGTTAAGCCGCGTGGGAGCGGCGGTGCGCCGATGCGACTTGCCCCGCGATTGGGCCTTACTTGTCGTCGCGGATCGAGAAGTTGGCCATGTGCTCCAGGCCTTTGATCAGCGCCGAGTGGTCCCAGTTGCCGCCGCCCAGGGCCTGGCAGGTGTTGAACACTTGCTGGGCATTGGACGTGTTGGGCAGGTTGATGCCCAGCTCCTTGGCGCCTTGCAGGGCCAGGTTCAGGTCCTTCTGGTGCAGGTTGATGCGGAAGCCTGGGTCGAAGGTGCCTTTGATCATGCGCTCGGCATGCACTTCGAGGATCTTCGAGGAGGCGAAGCCGCCCATCAGCGCCTCACGCACCTTGGCTGGATCCGCGCCGTTCTTGGCAGCGAACAGCAGCGCTTCGGCAACGGCCTGGATGTTCAGGGCGACGATGATCTGGTTGGCGACCTTGGCCGTCTGGCCGTCACCGTTGCCGCCGACGCGGGTGATGTTCTTGCCCATGGCTTCGAACAGCGGCAGGGCGCGTTCGAAGGCTTTCGGGCAGCCGCCGACCATGATGCTCAGGGTGGCGGCCTTGGCGCCGACTTCACCGCCGGACACCGGAGCGTCCAGGTAGGCGGCGCCGGTGGCCTTGATCTTCTCGGCGAAAGCTTTGGTGGCGGTAGGCGAGATCGAGCTCATGTCGATCACGACCTTGTTCGGGCCCACGCCCTCGGCAACGCCGTTTTCACCGAACAGGACGCTTTCGACCTGCGGGGTGTCGGGCACCATGACGATAATGAATTCAGCTTCCTGGGCCACTTCCTTGGGGTTGGCCAGGGCCACGCCGCCGGCGGCGATCAGGTTGGCCGGAGCGGCGTCGTGGTGGGTCGATACGAAGATGCTGTGACCTGCTTTTTGCAGGTTCTGGGCCATGGGGTTGCCCATGATGCCGGTGCCGATGAAACCGATTTTAGCCATGAGAGATTACCTCGTTGTAATTGTTGAATCTCGATGGAGCAGGCTGAACAGGCCCCTGTGGGAGCGGGTTTACCCGCGAAGCAGGCACTGCGGTGGATGGCACCGGCTTCGCCGGTGTTCGCGGGTGAACCCGCTCCCACAGTGTCCTGTGTTCAACAGGGGCCTGCGCTCAGCCGTTAGATTGCGTTGTGAGTCTTCAGCCAACCCAGACCCGCCTCGGTGGTGGTCTTGGGCTTGTACTCCGCACCCACCCAGCCCTGGTAACCGATGCGGTCCAGGTGCTCGAACAGGAAGCGGTAGTTGATCTCGCCGGTGCCGGGTTCGTGGCGGCCCGGGTTGTCGGCCAGCTGCACGTGGTTGATCAGCGGCAGGTTGGCTTCCAGGGTGCGGGCCAGGTCACCTTCCATGATCTGCATGTGGTAGATGTCGTACTGCAAGAACAGGTTGTCGCTGCCCACTTCGGCCTGGATTTCCAGGGCCTGCTGGGTGGTGTTCAGGTAGAAGCCGGGGATGTCGCGGGTGTTGATCATTTCCATGACCAGGCGGATCCCGGCGGCCTTGAGCTTGTCGGCGGCGTACTTGAGGTTGTCGACGAAGGTCTTGCGTACGTCGGCGCATTGCAGGCCTTGTGGACGGATGCCGGCCAGGGCGTTGACCTGGGTGTTGCCCAGCACCTTGGCGTATTCGATGGCCTTGTCGACGCCGGCGCGGAACTCTTCGACGCGGTCCGGGTGGCAGGTGATGCCGCGCTCACCCTTGGCCCAGTCACCGGCCGGCAGGTTGAACAGCACCTGGGTCAGGCCGTGGGCGTCGAGCTGCTGCTTGATCTCGGCGGCGCTGAAATCGTACGGGAAGAGGTATTCGACACCGCTGAAGCCAGCATCGGCGGCGGCCTTGAAGCGGGCCAGGAAGTCCTGTTCGGTGAACAGCATGGACAGGTTGGCAGCGAAGCGAGGCATGGTTGTCTCCTTGCAATGAGGGCCCCCGGCACGCCGGTGCGCGGGGGCGTCAGGCAATCAGTCGAGCATCGAGATGGCGGTTGGCGCGTCGTTGCCGACCAGGGCGAGGTCTTCGAACTCGTTGACCGCGTTGATCTCGGTGCCCATGGAAATGTTGGTGACGCGCTCGAGGATCACTTCGACCACGACCGGTACGCGGAACTCTTCGGCCATCTTCTGCGCCTTGAGCAGGGCAGGGGCGATCTCGGCCGGTTCGAACACGCGGATGGCCTTGCAGCCCAGGCCTTCGACCACGGCGACGTGGTCGACACCGTAGGTGGCGGCGTCGGTGGAGTTGATGTTCTCGAACGCCAGTTGTACACAGTAATCCATGTCGAAGCCACGCTGCGCCTGGCGGATCAGGCCGAGGTAGGCGTTGTTCACCAGCACGTGGACGTACGGCAGGTTGAACTGCGCGCCCACTGCCAGCTCTTCGATCATGAACTGGAAGTCGTAGTCACCGGACAGCGCGACAACCTTGCGCTTCGGGTCGGCCTTGACCACGCCCAGGGCTGCAGGGATGGTCCAGCCCAGCGGGCCGGCCTGGCCGCAGTTGATCCAGTGGCGTGGCTTGTACACGTGCAGGAACTGCGCGCCGGCGATCTGCGACAGGCCGATGGTGCTGACGTAGGTGGTGTCCTTGCCGAACACTTCGTTCATTTCCTGGTACACGCGCTGTGGCTTGACCGGGACGTTGTCGAAGTTGGTCTTGCGCTGCAGGGTCGCCTTGCGCTGCTGGCAATCTTCCAGCCAGGCCTTGCGGCACTTCAGCTTGCCGGCGGCTTTCCACTCGCGGGCCACTTCGAGGAACACGTCCAGCGCCTTGCCGGCATCGGAGACGATACCCAGGTCCGGGGTGAACACGCGGCCGATCTGGGTCGGCTCGATGTCCACGTGCACGAACTTGCGGCCTTCGGTGTAGACGTCGACGGAGCCGGTGTGGCGGTTGGCCCAGCGGTTGCCGATACCGAACACCAGGTCGGATTTGAGCATGGTCGCGTTGCCGTAGCGGTGCGAGGTCTGCAGGCCGACCATGCCGACCATCAGGGCGTGGTCGTCAGGGATGGTGCCCCAGCCCATCAGGGTCGGCACTACCGGTACGCCGGTCAGTTCGGCGAACTCGACCAGCTTGTCGCTGGCATCTGCGTTGATGATGCCGCCGCCGGCTACCAGCAGTGGGCGCTCGGCGTCATTGAGCAGGGCCAGGGCTTTTTCGGCCTGTACGCGGGTGGCGGACGGCTTGTTGACCGCCAGTGGCTCGTAGGCATCGATGTCGAATTCGATCTCGGCCATCTGCACGTCGAACGGCAGGTCGATCAGCACAGGGCCTGGGCGGCCGGTGCGCATTTCATAGAAGGCCTTCTGGAACGCGTAAGGCACCTGGCCCGGTTCCAGCACGGTGGTCGCCCACTTGGTCACCGGCTTGACGATGCTGGTGATGTCGACGGCCTGGAAGTCTTCCTTGTGCAGACGGGCACGCGGAGCCTGGCCGGTGATGCAGAGGATCGGGATGGAGTCGGCCGACGCACTGTACAGGCCGGTGACCATGTCGGTGCCGGCAGGGCCGGAGGTGCCGATGCATACGCCGATGTTGCCTGGGTTGGCGCGGGTGTAGCCCTCGGCCATGTGCGAGGCACCTTCGACGTGGCGAGCGAGGACGTGATCGATGCCACCGACTTTTTTCAGGGCCGAGTAAAGCGGGTTGATCGCGGCGCCAGGAATGCCGAACGCGGTATCTACACCTTCACGGCGCATGACCAGAACGGCTGCATCGATTGCTCTCATTTTGCTCATGGTTTGTGCCTCATCGATTTTGTAATTGTATACAACTTGCTTTGCGACAGAGTGTATTCACGCTTCGACCCAAAGGTCAATCCATTTTCGTCGGCAGGCTGTGATTGGCGTATGGGCCCGTGAAAAGCGGCATTTCGTCGCAGTCGGTACGATTGAGTCAAATTATTGTATACAAAACATATCTCTGTTGTGTTCTATTCTCTCATCGGTTTTCAACTGCCCTCAGGGCTTCTCACAACAAGAAGAGGACCTTTTCATGAACGCATTGACCCTTAAAGTCGCCGTCGGCGTGGTAAACGCTGCGCTGGCCGCAGGCCGCAAGATCAACGCAGCGCCATTGACCGTAGCGGTGCTGGATGCCGGCGGGCACCTGCTGGCGCTGCAACGGGAGGATGGCGCCAGCCTGCTGCGGCCAGAGGTGGCCATCGGCAAGGCCTGGGGTGCAGTGGCCCTGGGCAAGGGCTCGCGCCTGCTGGCGCTGGACTCGCAGCAGCGGCCGGCGTTCTATGCCGCGTTGAATGGCTTGGGTGAGCGGCCGGTGGTGCCGGTGCCGGGGGGTGTGCTGATTCGCGATCAGGACGGCAAGGTGCTGGGTGCGGTAGGGATCAGCGGGGATACGTCGGATATCGACGAGCAGTGTGCGATCAGTGCGATCGAAGAGCTGGGGCTGACGGCGGATGCCGGGGTGGCTGCCTGATTCTTTATTGACGCTACCGGCCCTTTCGCGGGTAAACCCGCTCCCACAGGTTCACCACAATGTTGAAGGTTGTGGTGAGCCTGTGGGAGCGGGTTTACCCGCGAAGGGGCAATCGCCGTGGTTCAGGCAGCTTCGGGTTCGCAGCCCTTCAGCACCAGGCGAATGATGGTTTCTGCCGCCGCATCGTAGTCACTGTCGGCCAATTTGGCCTTCCCCGTCACCACGGCAATCTGCCAGTCGAAATCCGCGTAGGTCTGTGTCGCTGCCCAGATGCTGAACATCAGGTGGTGCGGGTCGACGTGGGCGATCTGCCCGCGGTCGATCCAGCGCTGGATGCACTCGATGTTATGCCGGGCCTGCTCGTTGAGCTGCTCGACCTGGCGCGGCGACAGGTGCGGCGCGCCGTGCATGATCTCGCTGGCGAACACTTTCGAGGCGTGGGGCAGGTCGCGGGAGATGAGGATCTTCGAGCGGATATAGGCGCTCAGCACTTCCTTGGGGTCGCCATCGGCGCTGAACGGCGTCGAAGCCTGCATGATCGGCGCGATGATGCTCTCGAGCACCTCGCGGTAGAGGTTTTCCTTCGACTTGAAGTAGTAGTACACGTTCGGCTTGGGCAGGCCGGCCTTGGCCGCGATATCGCTGGTCTTGGTGGCGGCGAAGCCCTTGTCGGCGAATTCTTCACTGGCCGCGCGCAGGATCAGTTCCTTGTTGCGCTCGCGAATGGTGCTCATTGTCGGGGGTCTTCCTCGTGTATGGCCCCCTCCATGAGGGGTCCGGCATGGTAGCACCCGCCCCGACGGGGGCTCAAGGCAGCGACTTTCGGCTAGAATCCGCAGCACTCAAACCACGGGATACAAGCAAACATGGCAGGAAGCAGTCTACTGGTACTGATCGACGACATCGCCACGGTACTCGACGATGTGTCGCTGATGACCAAGGTCGCGGCGAAAAAGACCGCCGGCGTGCTCGGTGACGACCTGGCGCTCAATGCCCAGCAGGTTTCCGGCGTGCGCGCCGAGCGCGAGATCCCGGTGGTGTGGGCGGTGGCCAAGGGTTCGATGGTCAACAAGGCGATCCTGGTGCCGGCGGCACTGTTGATCAGCGCGTTCATCCCCTGGGCGGTGACGCCGCTGCTGATGGTCGGTGGCGCCTACCTGTGCTTCGAGGGCTTCGAGAAGCTGGCGCACAAGTTCCTGCACAGCAAGGATGAGGACGAGGCGCAGCACGAGGCGCGCAAAGAAGCCGTAGCCGATGCCAATGTCGACCTGGTGGCCTTCGAGAAGGACAAGATCAAGGGCGCGGTGCGGACCGACTTCATCCTCTCCGCCGAGATCATCGCCATCACCCTGGGTACCGTCGCCGATGCGCCGCTGACCCAGCAGATCATCGTGCTGTCGGGCATCGCCATTGTGATGACCGTGGGTGTGTATGGCCTGGTGGGCGGCATCGTCAAACTCGATGACCTCGGGCTGTGGATGAGCAAGAAGGCCTCGAGCGTCACCCGTGCCGTCGGCAACGGCATCCTGCGCGCGGCGCCATACCTGATGAAGAGCCTGTCGGTGATTGGTACTGCGGCCATGTTCCTGGTCGGTGGCGGCATCCTGGTGCACGGTATTGCACCGCTGCATCACGCCATCGAGGCCTTCGCCGAAGGCCGGGGCGGGGCGCTGACCGGTGCCTTGCTCAACGGCGTGGCCGGCGTGGTCGCCGGGGCCGTGGTGCTGGCGCTGGTCAGCGCTGCCTCGAAGCTATGGCGCGCGGTCAGGGGCTGACCGTGACGCTCTTCTCCTGCGGGCGCCAGCTCAGCAGGTTCTGGCTGAAGCCGTAGGCCGCACTCTGGTAGTAGGCAATGGCCCGGCGGATCAGCGGGTTGTCCACGCCCACCTTGGTTTCATGGCTGTTGCCCAGGGCATCCTGGTGAATCCGCAGGCCACCGCGTGGGCTGAGGATCGCCAGGTCCTTGCCGTCGTACAGGCCCAGGTGCTGGTAGTTGCCGATCAGCACCCGGGGTGGCAAGTCGTCGCCCTTGAGCAGGTCGCGGCCGAAGAAGGTCGAGGTGTAGCTCAGGTTGAGCAGGCCGAGCAGGGTCGGCGCCAGGTCGATCTGGCTGGCCAGGGTCGGGTTCTCGGCCGGTTCGATCATCTTCGGTGCATAGATCCACAGCGGAATCTGGTAGTTGGCGACCGGCAGGTCCTCTTTGCCGGCGCTACCTGCTGTGTGGTCGGCGACGAAGATGAACAGGGTATTGTCGAACCAGGGCTTTTTCCGGGCCTGTTGCAGGAACTGGTCGATGGCGTAGTCGGTGTATTTCACCGCGCCTTCGCGACCGTCACCTGAGGGGATGTCGATACGCCCCTCGGGGTAGGTGTAAGGGCGGTGGTTGGACGTGGTCATCAGCTGCAGGAAGAACGGCTTTTGCGTGGCGTGGTCGGCATCGGCCAGCTTGATCGCCTGGCGATACAGGTCTTCGTCGGCCATGCCCCAGGCATTCTTGAAGCTGATTTCGCTTTCATCGACGCTGCTCTGGTCGACGATGCGATAGCCGTTGCCGCTGAAGAACGCGTTCATGTTGTCGAAGTAGCCGCGCCCGCCATAGACGTAGACCGCGTCGTAGCCCACGGCCGCCAATTGCTGGCCGAGGCTGGCGTAGCCGCTTTCGCGGCCGATGCGCTTGACGATCGAGCGCCCGGGGGTGGGCGGAATCGACAGGGTGATGGCCTCCAGGCCACGGTCGGTGCGGGTGCCGGTGGCGTAGAAATTGTTGAAATACAGGCTCTGCTTGCGCAGCACGTCGAGGTTGGGCGTGAGGTTGCGTGGGTCGCCGTTGCTGCCCATGTACTTGGCGCTGAAGCTTTCGATGGTCACCAGGATGATGTTGGGCGTGCGCTGCGGGCCGCTGGCGCTGATGTGGCGGCGGATGTCCTGGGGCTCGCGCAGGTCGAAGCGGGCATTGGCGGCGGCCAGTTCATGGTGCATCTGGGCACCGACATCATCGGCGCCGAGGGTGGCGTAGAACTGGCTGTAGTCCAGTTCGTTGTTGCGGAAGGCGGCGAAGAACTGGTACGGGCCGTTGCTGGACAGCTCGCGCTGGTAGGCGTTGCCATCCGGGTGGCGCGGGAACTGCTGGTCGATGATCAGTACCGAGGCGCCGCACAGTACCGCCAGCACGGCAACCCCGGCCAGGCGCTGGCGCGCGTTGGCGGGCGCTGCGGACAGTGCGCGGAGCAGGGGCTTGCGCAGCAGCAGGCAGAGCACCACGGCCGCCACCGCGAGGCTGCCGAGCAGCGTTGGCAGGGGGTAGGACTCGCGGATGTTGTCCAGCACTTCCTTGGAATACACCAGGTAGTCGACGGCGATGAAGTTGAAGCGCACGCCGAATTCGTCCCAGAACAGCCATTCGGCCACGGCGACGAACAGCATCACGAACAGGCTGACGGCCAGCACGCCCTGCATCAGCCAGCGGTGCGCCCGGGTGCGCCACAGCGACGCTGGGCACAGGGCCAGGTAAAGGCCTAGCGGCAGGGCGGCATAGATGAGGAAGCTGAGGTCGTACAGCGCGCCGGTGAAAAACACCGCGAAATAGTTACCGCTGAACTCGTCTGCGTGAGCCAGCAACAGGACCAATCGGGTCAGGATAAAAACGCCGAACCAGGTAGAACATAAAAGAACGAGGAAGCGCCAGGGAGCGGCGAGAGGTGCGCGCATGAATTATGCCTATGTCCTTATTAGGTGCAGGAAGGCGAGCAGGCTAGCGGCTTGTTTGCAAAAGTTTTGTCAAAATTTCGCTATAGGATGATTGATACTTCGGCTTTATAGTTCAGAACTTTCTTTTTTAATGAAGGCGAGGGCTGAACATGTTTGGCAATGTGTTGACCTACGATGCCTATCACCTGGCGCTATACCTGCTCACCGCGCTGGCCTGGGGCGTACTGGGGCTGTGGTTTCTGATGAGTGGCGTGGGCGTCGCGGCGTTGCTCAGGTGTTGCGCCATGTTTGGTGTGGCGCTGCTGATCAATGGATTCATGCTGATGCTGGATATCTGGCGGGTGCTCGACCACGCTCAGGTTGAGGCTGGTTTATTGGCGGTAGGCGTGGTTTTGCCAATAATGATGATATTGATTTACAAGACAGGTTTTTCAAAAGTAAGAAAAGGCTGAGTTATATGTAGGTTTATTCCTACATGCTCTAACGAAACAGCGTCTCAATTAGAGGCGCTGTTTCGTTTCAGTCATCAGAAGTGCACTTTCACCAACAAGCTGGCGGTGTTCTGGTCGGTGGTGAAGGCGTCGCTGTCCTTGATGCCGTACTTGTTCTTCCAGTAGTCGTACTCGATACCGACGTACAGCTGCTTCTCACCCAGGTGCAGCGCTTTACCCAGGTCGTACTTGATCTGCGGGTTGAAGTGCAGGTTGGCCTGGTAGGTGCCGCGACGGTTCTCGTCGTTGTCCACCACCCAGTCCATGAAGCCGTCGATCAGCACGTCGGACGAACCCACAGGGATGGTGTAGGACCACACCGGGGTGATCTGCCAGACGTTGTCGCCCGGGCGGCTGCCGTCTGTGGTGCGCTGGTAGAAGTTCAGCTGGAAGTAGTCGAAGCCTGGGATGGCCAGGTCGAAGCCTGGGCCGATCAGGTAGGACTCGGTGTCGCCTTCGCCGAACTCGTAGGTCATGGCCAGCAGCACGTCCTTGACCGGGCCGAACTCGATCTTCTGGTCGAAGATCTTGCCGAACGACAGGCGTGGGCTGAACTCGCCGTAGTAGGTGTTCGGGCCGTTATTGGCGTCCTTCTTGCCCTGGTAGAAGATCTTGTCGAGGAAGAAGAAGTTGTCGCCGTACTTCCAGGCATCGGCGTGCTCGAAGGTCACCGTCTGCTGGATTTCGGGGTTGACCTTGAAGTTCTTGCCCCACAGGTAGGTCAGGCTGTTGTTCTGCCACTGCAGCAGGTCACCGGCTTGGCTGGCGCCGCAGGCCAGCAGGCCGCCAGCGAGGATCAGGCTATTGATGATGCGCATTGCGTGTGTCGCTCCCTTGATTGGATCTGTTGTCAGCGCTCGGGCGCCGTTTTTTGTCTTTTGAGTCAGCTTTTTTCGATTGGCCACAGCTGTTTGGCAAGAGCTGCGCCAACTTTTCCGGGTTGGCCACAACCATCCTGCTCGACGTCTTGCTGAACGGATGAACATGGTTCTTTCAGGCTGGCAACACGTTGACCAACCGCCCGAATTCATTGACTGAGCGGTCAGCAAACGTGGGCAGGATCCTTCCTGCCCCGATCGAGGGGGCGCGCAGATTACTGGCTTGCGCGCCGGTCCTCAAGTGCTCCGTCCTGGAGCACGGTGTTACAAAGTTGTGCGTTTGGTCAGGTTATCAGAAGTGGACCTTGATCAGGGCACTGGCGACGCTCTGATTGCTTTCCAGGTTGCCGCGGCTGTCGATGCCGTACTTGTCCTTCCAGTAGCTGTACTCGAAGCCCACGTAAAGCTGCTTGGCGCCCAGGTTCAGGGCTTTGCCCAGGTCGTATTTGACCTGTGGGTTGAAGTGCAGGTTGGAATGGTAGGTGCCACGGCGGGTCTGGTCGTTGTCGGTGACCCAGTCCATGTAGCCATCGATCAGGATGTCGGAGCGGCCCACGGGAATGGTGTAGGACCAACCGGGGGTGATCTGCCAGACGTTGTCACCCGGGCGGCTGCCTTCGGTGTTGCGCAGGTAGAAGTTCAGGGTGAAGTAGTTGAAGCCGGGAATGTTCAGGTCGAAGCCGGGGCCGATCAGGTAGGCCTCGTTGTCGCCTTCGCCGCGTTCGTAGGTCATGGCCAGCAGCACGTCCTTGACCGGGCCGAAGCCCAGGTTGCGGTCGAGGATCTTGCCGAACGACAGGCGCGGGCTGAACTCGCCGTAGTAGGTGGTCACGCCTTTGCTCGGGTCGGGCTTGCCGTTGTAGAAGATCTTGTCGACGAACAGGAAGGTGTCGCCGTACTTCCACTTGTTGGCGTGCTCGAAGGTGATGGTCTGCTGGATATCGGGGTTGACCTTGAAATCCTTGCCATACAGGTAGGTCAGGCTTTCGCCGTGCCACTGCAGCCATTCGCCGGCGTGGGAGGGGAGGGTGGCCAGCAGGCTGCTGCCCAGCAACAGCGAGGAAGTGATGCGCTTCATGTTGTGTTTCCCGGACTTATTGTTTTTGTTGGCGGTTTTTTCGGCGCGCAGGCGCCCCGGGCGGCCCATTCCGGCGGGCCGACGGTCATGCGGTTACTGCAGGTGGTAAGCGGGGCGGCAAACGCTGCCGCCCCTGGTCCTCAATGCTGGTGGCAGGCGTCGTTGTGCGCGGCGCGTTCGGCGCCACCGAGGATGTTGAACAGCAGGTTCAGCACCAGGGCGCTGAGGGTGGCCATGGCAATGCCACTGTGGGTGATGGGTTCCATCCACTGCGGCATCTGCGCGAAGAACTCCGGGCGCACCACGGGGATCAGGCCCAGACCGACGCTGACCGCAACCAGCAGCTGATTGCGACGGTCGGAGATGTCCGCTTCCTGGAGGATCTTGATCCCGGTGGCGGTGACCATGCCGAACATGGCGATGGACGCGCCACCCAGTACTGCAGGCGGGATCGAGGCGATCAGGAAGGCTGCCTTGGGCAGCAGGCTGAGCAGGATCAGCAAGCCGCCGGCCATCACCGTGACGTAGCGGCAACGCACCCCGGTCATCTGCACCAGGCCGATGTTCTGGGCGAACGAGGAGTGGGTGAAGGTGTTGAAGAACCCGGCGATGAACGATGCCCCGGCGTCGCACAGCAGGCCGCGACGCAGCATCCCCGGGGTAACTTCACGGTCGGTGACCTTGCCCAGGGCGAGGAACATGCCGGTGGATTCGACGAAGATGATCACCACCACCAGGCACATCGACAGGATCGGCGCCAGGCTGAAGGTCGGCATGCCGAAGTGCAGGGGGGTGACCACCTGCAGCCAGGGCGCCTCGTTCAGGCCGGACAGGTCGACCATGCCGATGGAGCCGGCGAGGATGTAGCCCAGGCCCATGCCCACCAGTACCGAAACGTTGACCCAGAAACCGCGCATGAAGCGGTTGATCAGCAGGATCACCGCCAGCACCAGGCCGGCGACCATCAGGTAGATCGGCGAGCCGAAGGTCTCGGCCTCATGGCCACCACCGGCCCAGTTGACCGCCACCGGGAACAGCGACAGGCCGATGGAGGTGATGACCGTGCCGGTCACCAGGGGTGGGAAGAACCGCACGACCTTGGACATGAACGGGGCGATCAGCATGCCGAAGAACCCAGCGGCGATAGTCGCGCCGAAGATCCCCTGCAAACCGACGCCGGGCATGCCGGCCATGGCCACCATGCTGCCGACGGCGGCGAAGCTGGCGCCCATCATGACTGGCATGCGGATGCCGACCGGGCCGATACCGAAGGATTGGATGATGGTGGCAACGCCGGCGACCAGCAGGTCGGCGTTGATCAGAAAGGCGACTTCCTCGCGGGACAGGCCGGCGGCCTGGCCGATGATCAGCGGCACGGCAATGGCGCCACCGTACATCAGCAGAACGTGTTGCAAACCCACCAGGATCAGCTGGAACAGGGGCAGGGGCTGTCGTGGCGGCGCAACAGGAATGTACGCCTTGGGTGACTCGGACATGCAGCACCTCGAGTTTTGTTTTTATTCTCGGATCCAAGCGTCGGCTTCAAGCGGCAGGCCCGGTGAAGGCGACCTGAGGTTCCCGCTTGAAATCCAACGCTCGATGCTTGCTTGTTGCGTAGATCGTGAAACTGAGGCCGGGGTTGCCGGCCTCATCGCGGGGCAAGCCCGCTCCCACATACAGTTGCAGGTTGGATCAGTTGACCTGAGCGCCTTTGGCGATCCAGTCGCCGACCAGCTTGCGTTCTTCAACGGTCATCTGGGTGATGTTGCCCAGCGGCATGATCTGGCTGGCGACGGCCTGCGCCTGGATGCGCGCGGCCTGGGCCTGGATCTGCTGCGGGGTGTCGAACATCACGCCGGCAGGGGCGGCGCTGAACAGTGGGCTGGTCGGCTTGGACGAGTGGCACACGGTGCAGCGTTCCTGGATGACGTTGTGGATCTTGTCGAAACCGCCGGTGGCTGCCTGGGCGGTGGCCTGGGCAGGTGCTGCGGCTGGTGCTTCGGCAGGCTTGGCAGCTTCCTCGGCGCGCAGCTCGGCGGCGGTCTTGCCACCCACGGCGGTGGCCGGCAGCGGCTGGTACTCGACCTTGGCGGCGGCCTGCTCAGGGGCGGTCGGCAGCGTCTTGGGGCCGGTCACGTAGGCCAGGCAGATCATCGCCAGGGCGCCGACAGGCAGGGTCCAGGCGTACTTGTTGCTGTCGTGGCGGGTGTTGAAGTAGTGACGGATCAGTACCGCGGCCACCGCGATCCCGGCCAGGATCAGCCAGTTGTACTGGCTGCCGTAGGTGCTCGGGAAGTGGTTGCTGATCATGATGAACAGCACCGGCAGGGTGAAGTAGTTGTTGTGGCGCGAGCGCAGCAGGCCCTTGGCCGGCAGTACCGGGTCGGGGGTCTGGTTGTTCTCGATGGCCGCCACCAGCTGGCGCTGGGCCGGCATGATGATGCGGAACACGTTACCGACCATGATGGTGCCGATGATCGCGCCGGTGTGCAGGTAAGCACCGCGGCCGCTGAACACCAGGCTGAAGCCCCAGCATGCGGCGATGATCAGCACGAACAGCACGCCACCCAGCAGGGCTGGTTTCTTGCCCAGGGGCGAGTCGCAGAGGAAGTCGTAGACGAACCAGCCGGCGATCAGCGAACCGATACCGATGGCCACGCCTTCGGCACCGCTCAGGGTGCTGCCAGGTGCCAGCAGGTACAAGGCCGGGTTCCAGTAGAACACCACGCACAGCAAGGCGATCCCGGACATCCAGGTGAAGTAGGCTTCCCATTTGAACCAGTGCAGGTTCTCGGGCATTTTCGGTGGCGCGAGCTTGTATTTTTCCAGGTGGTAGATACCGCCACCGTGGATGGCCCAAAGGTCACCCGACAACCCATCGCGCGGGTTGCTTCGGTTCAGGTGGTTCTCCAGCCAGACGAAGTAGAACGATGCACCGATCCAGGCGACGCCGGTGATCATGTGAACCCAGCGAATGCTCAGGTTCAGCCATTCGTGAAGGTGTGCTTCCACAGTAGTTACCTCTCGCCGGTCACCACATAGATGACCGACCCTTTCTTATTGGTGGGGATTGAGGATCAGCATCTGTTCCTCGGGGAAGTAATGCTCATCGCAGTTGTTGCCAGAACCACTGCGATCAACCACCAGGAAATCATCCCGCTTTTCGATCGTAAGCACCGGGTGGTGCCAAACGCCGCGATGGTAATTGATGCCCTGCCTGCCGTTACTGCGGAAGGCGCGGACCAAGCCTGATACAGGTGCATCGCCAACTGGCGCGACCACGATCAGAAAGGGGTTGCCGAGCAGCGGGATGAAAGCCTGGCTGCCCAGCGGATGGCGTTCCAGCATGCGCACGGTCAGCGGCATTTCCAGCGCGTCGGCGCGGAAGATGCTGATGATCGCCTTGTCCTCAGGCTCGGCGGTCTCGACCGTGGCGAGCTTGTGGAAGCGCATGGTCGAGCCGTTGTTGATCATGAAGTGGTCGCTGCCATCGGTTTCGATCACATCACCGAACGGGGCAAAGGCTTCTTTGGTCAGGGGCTCGATCATCAGGGTGCGCATGCGGTTATCTCTTCTATGTTCGTTGTTCTTGATTTGGGTGGACTGGTAGCTCTTGCCAGGCCCTGGGTACGGACGCGTCACGCACTCGGGCCAGGCCTTCGCACAGTCCTTAAAGCTGCAGCAGGCGGAACAGGGCGATCAGGTTGATCTGCGCCAGGGCTTCCTTGAACTCGGCATCCTTGTCGTTGTGGATGCGCTTTTCGAAGGAGGCGAGGATCTGGTGCCGGTTGCTGCCCTTGACCGCCATGATGAACGGGAACTGGAACTTGGCTTTGTAGGCGTCGTTCAGTTCGGTGAAACGGGCGAACTCTTCGGCGGTGCACTGGTGGATACCGGCGCCGGCCTGCTCGTTGGTGCTCGATTCGGTCAGCTCGCCCTGTACGGCGGCTTTGCCGGCCAGGTCCGGGTGAGCGTTGATCAGGGCCAGCTGCTCGCTGTGGTTGGCGCTGAGCAGGATGTCGCTCATGCGCTGATGCAGCGCTTCGATCTCGTCCAGTTCAGCCAGTTGGCCGAGGTCGTAGGCTTTTTCGGCGACCCACGGCGAGTGCTCGTAGATGTCGGCGAAGGCTTCGACGAAGGCGGCGCGGCCCAGGCTGGAGGGTTTGAGGGTTTTGAAGGCGGTCATCAGGCGTTCTCTTTCTTGTACGGGTGGGTGGCGTGCCAGTGGCGGGCGATGTCCGCGCGCCGGGCGAACCAGACCTGCTCATGGCTCTTGGCGTAATCGACGAAGCGCTTGAGCGCGGCGAGGCGCGCCGGGCGGCCGACCAGGCGGCAGTGCAGGCCGATGGAGAGCATTTTCGGGGCTTCGGCGCCTTCGGCGTACAGCACGTCAAAGGCGTCCTTGAGGTACTGGAAGAACTGCTCGCCGCAGTTGAAACCCTGTACCTGGGTGAAGCGCATGTCGTTGGTGTCCAGGGTGTAGGGGATCACCAGGTGCGGCTTGCCGGTCGGGTTGTTCGGTTCCCAGTAGGGCAGGTCGTCGTCGTAGGTGTCGCTGTCGTAGAGGAAACCGCCTTCCTCCATCACCAGGCGCCGGGTGTTCGGGCCGGTGCGGCCGGTGTACCAGCCCACCGGGCGCTCGCCGGTCAGTTCAGTGAGGATGCGAATGGCTTCGAGCATGTGCTCGCGCTCTTGCGCTTCTTCCATGTTCTGGTAATCGATCCAGCGGTAGCCGTGGCTGCAGATCTCGTGGCCGGCCTCGGCCATGGCGCGGATCACGTCGGGGTGGCGCTGGGCGGCCATGGCCACGGCGAAGACGGTCAGCGGCACACCGCTGTCCTTGAACAGCTTGAGCAGGCGCCATACACCGGCGCGGCTGCCGTATTCGTAGAGCGATTCCATGCTCATGTTGCGCTGGCCCTGCAACGGCTGGGCGGCCACCATTTCAGACAGGAAGGCCTCGGACTCTTTGTCGCCGTGCAGGATGTTGCGCTCGCCACCTTCTTCGTAATTGAGCACGAAGGACAGTGCAATGCGGGCATTCCCCGGCCATTGCGGATGAGGTGGGTTGTTGCCGTAACCGATCAGGTCGCGAGGGTAGTCAGCGCTCACTGCAGTCTTCCTTCTTGTACGTTAGTGCGGTTGGTGGGCGGGCCGCGTCGGGATGTCGCACCACCGGATGGGCTGATTGTATACAACTTCTTAAATACTTTGTAAGCCTGTTTTTCCGCATTTCTTCCCATTTGTCGCCCTGAAGCAGCTTGCAAGAAACCTGCCTGATTGGTCAGCTAATAGCGGTGACGCCTGCTTGCTGCCTGTCTTTGCGATTGGTGGCCTGTTTTCAGGGGTGAGCGGGCGGGCCGGAAGAAGGGTTTAAAAAATTGTGTACAATTTTTTGAGAAACTGTCTTAATGGCGTCATTCCCGCACACCGCTGGCCCCCGTGCCCGGTGCATGCCGTGTATTTTTTGCCCACGCATACGACAAGAGGCGACAAGCAAATGGGACGTTTGACCACACACGTACTGGACGCCGCGCATGGCTGCCCGGGCAGCTCGATCAAGGTTGAGCTGTACCGTGTCGAAGGCCAGCAGCTGGAGTTGATCAACACCGTGCTGACCAACAGCGATGGCCGCGTCGACGCGCCGCTGTTGCAGGGTGACGACTACCGTACCGGCGTTTACCAGCTGCAGTTCAGCGCTGGCGATTATTACCGCGCTCGCGGCGTGCAACTGCCGGCCGCGGCGTTCCTTGACGTTGTCGTGCTGCGCTTTGGCATCGACGAGCAGCAAGAGCACTACCATGTGCCGCTGCTGATCTCGCCGTACAGCTACTCGACCTATCGTGGAAGCTAGTTGGTCGCTAGAAGAATCTTCGTAGGTCCTTGCCCGCTCTCACACTGGCGGGCTTTTTTTTGCCCGTCGCAAAGTGCCGGCAGGCAGATACGACAAAGGGGCGCCATGCGCCCCTTTGTCGTTTGCTCGTGTAACCCGTTCAGGCCGGCATCAGGGCGCGATGCCCGCCGTGCCGTTGGCCAGCTTCGGTTGCCGGTAGAGGTCCAGCAATACCTGGTCCAGCACCTGCGAGGCGCCCCAGGGTTTGGGGTCGTTGAGGATGGCTGCGACCGCCCAGGTGTTGCCATTGCTGTCGCGGCTGAAGCCAGCGATCGCGCGGACGGTATTGAGGGTGCCGGTCTTGATATGGGCCTCACCGCTCATGGCCGTGCGCTTGAGGCGCTTGCGCATGGTGCCATCCATGCCCACCAGTGGCATGGAGCTGATGAATTCGGCGGCGTACGGGCTGTTCCAGGCAGCCTGGAGCAGCGCGGCCATCTCGCGGGTGCTGACCCGTTCCGCGCGGGACAGGCCCGAGCCGTTCTCCATCACCAGGTGCGGCGCGGTGATGCCTTTCTTCGCCAGCCACTGACGCACCACGCGCTGGGCGGCACGGGCATCGTCGCCATCGGCGTCGGTGCGGAACTGCGCGCCGAGGCTGAGGAACAGCTGCTGGGCCATGGTGTTGTTGCTGTACTTGTTGATGTCGCGGATCACTTCGACCAGGTCTGGCGAGAAGGCCCGGGCCAACAGGCGGGCGCTCTTGGGCACGTTCTCGATGCGGTCGGCACCCTGGATGCTGCCGCCCAGCTCGTTCCAGATGGCGCGCACGGCCCCGGCGGCATAGGTCGGGTGGTCCAGCAGCGACAGGTAAGTCTGCGAGTTGCAGCCTTCGGCCAGTTGGCCGCTGACCGTCACGCTGACACCGTCGGCCTGGGTCACCGGGTTGTAGCGCACTTCGCCGGTGCACTGCTTGCCCGCCACGGCCTTGACCTGGTTGTCGATGCGGATGCTGGCGATCGGCGGTTCGACCGCCACGGTGACCTTGCCACCGTCGTTGCGGGCGACGAAGCGCAGCGCCTTGAGGTTGACCAGCAGCGAATCGGGCTTGACCAGGAACGGCTTGTTGTCGTCGCCGCCGTCGTCATTGAACTGCGGCAGGTTGGGCTGCACGAAATGGCTGCGGTCCAGGACCAGGTCGCCGGTCACGGTGCGCACGCCGTTGGCGCGCAGGTCGCGCATCAGCAGCCAGAGCTTTTCCATGTTCAGCTTGGGGTCACCGCCGCCTTTGAGGTAGAGGTTGCCGTTGAGCACGCCGTTGCTCAGGGTGCCGTCGGTGTAGAACTCGGTCTTCCACTGGAAGGTGGGGCCCAGCAGCTCGAGTGCGGCGTAGGTGGTGACCAGTTTCATGGTCGAGGCCGGGTTCACCGAAACGTCGGCGTTGAACACGGTCGCGGTGCCGGGGCCGTTGAGCGGCAGCATCACCAGGGACAGGGCGGAGTCCTGCAGCTTGTTGGTCTTGAGGGCCTGCTGCACTTTGGCTGGCAAGCTGGTGTTGACGGCGGCGGCCTGGCTGGGCAGGGCGAGTGGCAGGAGCAGGCCGGCGAGCAATAGTGGGCGGAGCGTCTTGATCATGGATAGATGAACCCTGCAGGCGAGGGGAAAAGACCATGGGGCTGTAAGAATGATGGCCCCAGCACGTAAACGAGTGCGCATTATGCCCCAAGCGCACGCTGTATGCGCCCCGTTCGACACAAATGCGCCGCTGCACGCCGGAAACTGGTAAAGTGCCGCGCGTTAATACTTGAGAGGATTGTTTCATGGCTACCAACCGTTCCCGTCGCCTGCGCAAGAAACTGTGCGTGGATGAATTCCAGGAGCTGGGTTTCGAACTGAACCTGGGTTTCAAGGAAGACCTGTCCGATGAAGCCATCGATGCCTTCCTCGACGCCTTCCTGACCGAAGCCATGGACGCCAACGGCCTGGACTATGTCGGTGGCGATGACTTCGGCCTGGTCTGCAAGGCCACCCGTGGCTCGGTGGAAGAATCGCAGCGCGCTGCTGTCGAAGCCTGGCTCAAAGGCCGCAGCGAACTGACCAATATCGAAGTCAGCCCACTGCTGGACGCCTGGTACCCGGAAAAGCCGATCAACTCGGCTTCCTGATCCGTGGCGGCGGTGCCCGAGCGGGCGCCGCCTCACCTTGGCTCGGCCTGGCGCTCCAATTGCCGGGCCAGGGCTTTCTCCACACGGCGCATGTGCCGTGCCAGTGCCTGACGGTACAGCTTCATCTCAGCCAGGGGCAACCCGGGCTCCCCCAGTAGTTCACACGCCTGAATCAACGACCTGGCATCCAGCATTCGCGCCGCGCTGAGGATCTTGTGTGCCTGCGCGGCAAGCGCGTCGGCGTCCTGCTGCGGGTCGATGGTCATCAGGATGGCCAGGTCCTGCTGCAGGCTCAGGTGCAAGGTGCTGAGGATGCGGTCGCGGTCACTGGCGCTGTCGCCGACAATGGCGCTCAGGCCCTGCAGGTGGAAGCGATGACCGCACTCGTCGCAGCCCTCCTTGCACGGCCGGGTGTTGCGGGCAATGGCCGCCAGCCGCTGGCCGAGCACCTGCAAGCCGATGGGTTTGAGCAGGCAGTCGTCCATCCCCGCATCCAGGCACTGCTGGCGCACTTCGGGTTGGGCGTTGGCGGTATAGCCGACCAGGGTGCAGCGTGGCCTGCCGTGCAGGCGTTCCTCCGCGCGCACGGTCCTGGCCAATTCGTAGCCGTTCATCTGTGGCATGTTGCAGTCGACGATGAGTACGTCGAAACAGCCTTCGCGCCATTTGCGCAATCCTTCGCGGCCATCGCGGGCGCTGTCCTGGCGCAAGCCCAGGTAGTTCAGCTGTTGTGCTATCAGCAACAGGTTGGCCGGATGATCGTCGATCACCAGGATCCTCAGCCGTGCATCCGGGCGTTCGATGTCGTTCGCGTCCTGAGGCCTTGACTCGACCGGGGCAACACACTGCAAGGGCATGCGCAGCCTTACCCGTGTACCTACGCCATGCAGGCTCTGCAGGCTCAGTTCGCCGCCCATCATTGCGCACAGGCTGCGGCTGATCACCAGCCCGAGGCCGGTGCCGGCCCGAGCACCGTCGCTGTAGGGGTTGGCCTGCACGAAGGGGGTGAACAGCTGCTCGAGTTCCTGTTCGCGGATGCCAATGCCGGTGTCGCGGACTTCCATGTCGAGGGTCTGGGTCAGTGGCTCGCCACTGCTGCACAGTTTGACGCTGATGCTCACCTGGCCCTGTTCGGTGAACTTGATCGCGTTGCTCACCAGGTTCGACAGCACCTGTTTGAACCGCAGCGGGTCGAGCAGCGCATGGCAGCGCGCCTCGGCGGCGATCACCACTTCGAGCGCCAGGCCCTTGTGTCGGGCCAATCCGTCGAATACGCGTCCGACGGACTCGACCAACGCTGCCAGGTCCACCGGCTCCGGGGCCAGGGACAAATGGCCCGACTCGATCCGGGCGATATCGAGGATATCGCCGATCAACCCCAGCAGATCCCTGGCCGAGTGATGGGCAATCTCCAGGGCCGGGCGGTCCAGCTGGCCCTTTTCGGCGCGCCGTGAGGCGAGTTCGAGCATGCCGATCAAGGCGTTCATTGGTGTACGGATTTCGTGGCTGATGGTGGCGAGGAATGTGCTCTTGGCGCGGTTGGCATCATCGGCCTGTTGCTTGGCCAGGCGCAGGTCCTGGACCAGGTTGCGGCGATCGCTGATGTCGATCCAGCCGCCGATGATGCCCTGCATTTCCCCCAGCGAATCGCGGTAGGGGAGGATCCAGTGGTAGATGGTCAGCTCCTTGTCCTTCAGCCGCAGAGGGCGATCGAGGATCAAAGGTTTGCCTTGCTCCATCACGCGTCGGTAATCGTCCTGGATCTGCCGGGTGTAGTCGCAGTCGCTGAAGCGGGTGTCCTGCAGGCGCTTGCCGACGACCTGCTCGAGGCTGGCGCCGACCGCTTGCAGGTAGCTGTCGTTGCAACTTTGCAGGCGCCCTTCGCGGTCACGCACGTACATGGGGTGTGGCGTGCCATTGAGCAAGGCGCCCATGAACTCCAGCTGGTCGTTGAGCGCCCGTTCGGCGTGTTGACGCTGTTTGATCTGGCGACGCAGCCGGGCATTCCACACCAGTGCCAGCACCAGCAGCACCGCGATGACCGCCACCACCTGCAGGATCACCCTGCGGTAATTGCGCCAATAAGCGTCGTCGGCCGCGCCGTGATCCCGCCAGCGACTGTTGATCACCCCCAGTTCCTCCGGAGAGATGCTCAGCAGCGCCTTGTCGAGGATCGAAGACAGTTCGCTGGCCTGGGGCAGGGTGGCCAGCGAGAAGGCCGCAGGCTCGGTGCCGACGGTGGTGCGGATCACCAGGTCGTTGTTGCTGGCCAGCATATGGTTGGCGTCGATCAGTGTGGCGATCGCGGCATCCACGGCGCCGCTGCCCAGCAGGGCCAGGGAGTAGTAGGTGCTGTCGGTGGCTACCTGATGAATCAATGGGTGTTTGGCATTGAGCAGTGCGGCCACGCTGCTGTCACGGGGTACCGCGACCCGCTTGCCCTTGAGCTGCTTCAGATTGACCGGCTGGTGATTGCCGTCGCGGCTGACCAGTACGTAGGCGCTTTCCAGGTAGGGCCTGCTCAGTTGCAGCGGGTTGCCTGGGCGGGTGTCGGTGGAGAGCGTGGCGATGATGTCGGTGCGGCCGGACTCAAGCTGATCGATCATGTCGCCATCGCCACTGGCGCGACCAATGTCGAAGCGCAAGCCGGTGCGCAGGCGGATGAGTTCGAGCAGATCGGCGACGATGCCGCGTAGCCGGCCGTTGCCGTCGAGAAAGGTCAGCGGCGCTGCGGTGTCGTTGACCACGACCCGCATCACCGGGTGATCGCGCAGCCATTTCTCTTCCCGTGACGACAGCTGCAGCTTGCGATCAGTCAACAGGCTGCCGCTGCTGGCACTCCAGCGCTTGAAGATATCGTTGCGGGTGGCGCTGGACTGGGCGTCGAGGGCGGCGTTGACCAGGGCCAACAGCATCGGGTCGTCGTCACGCATGGCGAAACTGAAGCCCACGGCCTCATGCTTGCCGAAGTTGGCCATGCGCAGGCGCGGCAGGTGCCCCTGACTGATCAGGTAGTGCGTGGAGACCGTGTCGCCAATGAACACGTCGGCCTGCTCGAAGGCCACGGCATTGAGCGCCTGGGTAGAGGACTCGAAGGTCAGCAGCTCGGCCTTGGGGTAGTTGGCACGGATCTCTTCGGGCGGCAGGTAGTGATAGAGCATGCTCAGGCGCATGCCGTCCAGGCCGGTGTCCAGGGCGCGGGTTTCGTCCTCCCGGGTTACCAGCACCGGTTGGTCGATGGCGTAGGGGCGTGAAAGCGCCAGCCCCTGGGTGGTGACTTCATAGCCATTGGCGCTACCGAGCAGATCAATCCGCCCGCTCTTGAGCGCCGCGACTGCCGCTGGCCGGCTGGGAAAGCGTTGCACCCGCACCGGCAGGCCCAGGGCATTGCCGATCAGGCCTGCGTAGTCGGCGGTCAAGCCTTGGTACTCGCGCCCTCCGCTGGCGATGTCGAACGGCGGATAGTCAGGTGCGGAAGTGCCGAGTACCAGTTCATGGCGGGTGGCTAGCCAGTTGCGTTGCTCCAGGGTCAGGGCAGGGTGGATCGACGTCGGTGCCGAGCGGCTGAGCAAGGCGTAGCTCTTGCCTTCGTCGATGTTCGCGCAGACAGTCGGCATGGGAGCGCCCAGGCTCAGGCAAAACAGCAATATACCGAGGTACTTCCACATTACGACCTCAGACCAGCGCGTTGCGTTTGGCGACGTCGATCAGCTCCACCAGGGTGCTGGCCTGCAACTTGTGCATAAGGCGTTTCTTGTAGGTGCTGACCGTCTTGTTGCTGAGAAACATGCCCTTGGCGATTTCCTTGTTGCTACGGCCCTGAGCGAAGAGTTGCAGCACCATCAGTTCGCGGTCATTGACCTGGCGGAACAACTCCAGTTCCTTATTGCAGCTTTTTTGCGCAGCGTTGAGTGCCTGGCTGGGGAAGTAGTTGTAGCCGGACAGTACCGCCTTGATGGCGCTGAGCAGTTCACCCAGGTCTTCTTGCTTGCAGACGTAGCCCGCAGCGCCAGAATGCATGCAGCGAATCGCGAACAGCGCGGGTGATTGTGCGGTCAGTACCAGGACTTTGAGCGGAATGGCCATGGACTGGAAGCGTGACAGCATCTCAAGGCCGTCGAGCTTGGGGATGCTGATGTCGAGGATGACCAGGTCGGGGCGGCATTCGCGAATCATCTGCATGGCATCGACACCATTGTCAGATTCGCCCAGGACGTTGTAGCCCTGGTTCTCCAGCAGCATTCGGATAGCCAGGCGGATAACGGGATGATCGTCGACGATAAATACTGTTTGCATATTCAACATTCCATGCGGCGAGGCGGAAGCAGTCGGCACATTAGCTCAGTTGAATGGTGGCGGGCAGGGATGCTCAGGCTAATTTATGTATATAGGAAATTCCTTACGGCGAGAGCGTGTGTGTGCTACGAAGAATGTGGATTTTTAGGCGATTTGATTGATTTGGAAGGTTTGATTGGTTGTCTTGGGAGTTAATGTTTAATGCTTTTAGTAGTTGTGGGAAGAGTCTTACAAGTTGGGCGGTGAAGGTAATAGGCACGTTACCGTCACCACCCTGGCTCAAGTTGGACTGGTGCGCCCGGTCATCTCGCAGGCCATTTCACTGGCATAGCTGTCGGTCATGCCGGCGATGAAATCGATCATGCGCAGGAAGGCGCCATGCAGCGAGCCATGTGGATTGGGCGCGTTATTGCCGATCAGGTCCAGCACGCGGCGGCTCTTGAACGACGGCGTACGCCCGCCATGTTGCTCCAGCGCCGCGCCGCAGAAGGTATTGAGGAGGATTTCCAGGGTGGTGTAGGCGCCGATTTCATGCAGGGTCTTGCGCTTGTCCTGGAAGATCTTCTTGCGTGCCATGTCCTTGGCCTGCAGCACGCAGCGCTGGGCCGGGCCGTGCATATGCTCGACCAGGTCGCCGGGCAGGTGGCCGGCGAGCAGGGCGCTTTGCTGTTCGACGAAGGCTTGCGCGGCGGCGTTGGTCAAGTGCTCGATGGCTTTGCCGCGCAAGATTGCCAACTTGCGCCGGCGGGATTCGTTGGGGCCGAGCTGGCGGTAGGTTTCCGGCAGGTCATCACCGACCAGGTCGAGCAGCAGCGCTTCGACTTCGGCGTACTGCAGCAGGTCCATCTCCAGGCCGTCTTCGAGGTCGATCAGGGCGTAGCAGATATCGTCGGCGGCCTCCATCAGGTAGACCAGCGGGTGCCGGGCCCAGCGTTGGTGTTCGAGCTGCGGCAGGCCCAGCTTGCCGGCGATCTGCTCGAGCAGGGGCAGCTCGCTCTGGTAGCAACCGAACTTGTGCTTCTTGTAGCCCTGGGCGTCGGCATGGCGCGAAGTCCAGGGGTACTTGAGGTAGGTGCCCAGCGTCGCGTAGGTCAGGCGCGTGCCACCGTCGAACTGGTGGTATTCGAGCTGGGTCAGCACGCGAAAACCCTGCGCGTTGCCCTCGAAGTTGAGGAAGTCGGCGCGTTGGTCGTCGCTCATGTCGTCCAGCCAGCCGCGCCCGGCGGCCTGCTGGAACCAGTGGCGGATGGCGTCTTCGCCGGAGTGGCCGAAGGGTGGGTTGCCGATGTCGTGGGCCAGGCAGGCCGACTGCACGATCATCCCCAGGTCGCTGGGCTCGCACCAGTCGGGCAGGGCGCCGCGCAGGGTTTCGCCAACGCGCATGCCCAGCGAGCGGCCAACGCAGCTGACTTCCAGCGAATGGGTGAGGCGGGTGTGGATATGATCGTTGCTGGTGACCGGGTGTACCTGGGTCTTGCGCCCCAGGCGGCGGAAGGCGCCGGAAAAGATGATGCGGTCGTGGTCCTTGTGGAAGGGGCTGCGGCCGAGCTCTTCAGGGCTGTAGAGGGCTTTGCCCAGGCGTTCGCGGGTCAGCAGGGTGTGCCAGTCCAAGGCTCGATCTCCGGTCGTTGAATCGGCATAGCTTCCTGCGTCTGGCGCGCCCTGGCAAGGGCGCGCACGAGGTTCAGGGTCGGCGACCGCTGCCCAGGAACAGGCGGATCAGCGGCGCCAGGCTGGTGCCCAGCTGCAGCAGGCGATTGATGTTGCCGCTGCGCACGCCTTTGCCAGTGAGAAAACCCAGCGCGACGATAGCGCCCAGGCCCCACAGCGAGCCGTGCTTGACCCCCAGGCCCTCGCCGAACGAGCTGCCCATGCCGCGCAGGCGGCGAGCCGGTTCGAGCATCTGGGTGGTTTCGTGGCTGATCTGCTGGCGGTGCATCTCCATGCGCAGGCGCAGCAGCGCCTTGCGCAGCTCACGCGGGTTACGTGTGTCGGGCATTTCGGGCAGGTTCATGGCAGCAGGCGCTCCCGGTCCTTGGCCAGCTCTTCGAGCGTGGCGCTGAATGGCGAGGACTCATCGAACACCGCCGCTTTCAGGCGCAGGCCGCAGTACAGCGCGGCGATGCCGTAGAACAGGCACAGGCCGATGATCCCGGCCAACCGGTAGCTGTCCCACAGCAGCACCAGTACCAGCCCGGACAGGGCGGTGAGCAGCAGCAGGGCGAACACCAGCGCCAGGCCGGCGAACAGCAGCAGGCGCAGGGTGCGCCCCTTCTGCTCCTGCAGCTCGATGCCGAACAGCTCGATGTGGCTGTGCAGCAGGCCCAGCATCGCCGCGCCCAGGCGCCTGCCGGACGCGCCGGCGCCGATGGCGTCGTTGTCCATGGCGGCTCCTCAGCGCTTGGCCAGCAGGCCGATCAGCAGGCCGACGCCGGCCGCGATACCGATGGCCTGCCAAGGGTTCTCCTGCACGTATTGCTCGGCGCTGCCCACGGCCGCCTGGCCGCGCTGGCGTACCGAGTCCTGGGTGAGCTGCAGGGTTTCGCGGGCCTGGGCCAGGCGCTCGTGAATCTGTTCACGCAGCTCGTCGGCCTGGTCGCCGGCCAGGTTGGCGGTGTCGGCGAGCAGTCTCTCGGTGTCGCGGACCAAGGCCTGGAAGTCAGCCATCAGTATGTCTTGAGCAGTCTTTGCCGATTTGCTGGCCATATGGGCCTCTCCCTGTGGATGTGTGTGGCTATTTCGAGTGATGGCGAGCGCGGAAGGTTCAGCACGATGTGCTGGTACAGCGCTTGCTTATGTTCGAGGCGTGCTCGCAAGCGTGCGCGCCGAAACCGTGCACCCGCCCTGCGGATGACGCTAAACCTTAACCCAATCCACGACAAACCCAAGAAAAAACCACGCAGGCGTTCACCCGCTCACAGAAGCGGGGCAGGCGCCTGGCACCGATTCGGTGCAGGGATGCCGGTTCTTGAACTGTCCTGGTGCCTTTTTGCAGGCCTGCCTCTTCATGGAAAACATGCACAGCGCGATGGACTCCCTGGTCCATGGCTCCAACACCTTGTTCATCCTCATGGGCGCCATCCTGGTGCTGGCCATGCACGCCGGCTTCGCCTTTCTCGAAGTCGGTACCGTGCGCCACAAGAACCAGGTCAACGCCCTGTCGAAAATCCTCAGCGACTTCGCCATCTCGGCGCTGGCGTACTTCTTCATCGGTTACTGGATCGCCTACGGCGTGACCTTTTTCCAGCCCGCGGCAGTGCTGGCCAACGATCATGGCTATGCGCTGGTCAAGTGCTTCTTCCTGCTGACATTCGCCGCTGCAATCCCGGCGATCATCTCCGGCGGCATCGCCGAGCGTGCGCGGTTCGTCCCGCAACTGTGCGCCACGGCGCTGATCGTGGCGTTCATCTACCCCTTCTTCGAGGGGGTGGTGTGGAATGGCAACTTCGGTTGGCAGGCCTGGCTGCAGGCGCGCTTCGGTGCACCCTTCCATGACTTCGCCGGCTCCGTGGTGGTGCACGCCATGGGCGGCTGGCTGGCGCTGGCGGCGGTGATCTTGCTGGGTGCGCGCCGTGGCCGTTATCGCGATGGCCGGCTGGTGGCGTTCGCTCCGTCGAGCATTCCGTTCCTGGCGCTGGGCTCGTGGATCCTGATCATCGGCTGGTTCGGCTTCAACGTGATGAGCGCACAGACCCTGCAAGGGGTGAGCGGCCTGGTGGCGATCAACTCGCTGATGGCCATGGTCGGCGGCACCGTGTCGGCGCTGGTGGCCGGGCGCAACGACCCCGGCTTCCTGCATAACGGCCCGCTGGCCGGGTTGGTGGCGGTCTGTGCCGGTTCCGACCTGATGCACCCGATCGGTGCGCTGGCCACCGGCCTCATCGCCGGCGGCCTGTTCGTCTGGTGCTTCACCGCGGCGCAGAACCGTTGGAAGATCGACGATGTGCTTGGTGTCTGGCCGCTGCACGGGGTGTGTGGGGTGTGGGGCGGCATCGCCTGTGGCGTGTTCGGCCAGGCAGCGCTGGGTGGCCTCGGGGGCGTAAGCCTGGTCAGCCAGTTACTGGGCAGCTTGGCCGGTGTGCTGGTAGCGCTGGCCGGCGGTTTTGTCGTGTACGGCCTGATCAAGGCGGTACACGGCCTGCGCCTGAGCCACGAACAGGAGTTCCAGGGTGCCGACCTGTCGCTGCACCGCATTGGCGCCACTAGCCAGGATTGATCCGGCGCAGGTGCGCGATGGCAAGCACGGACCTAGAATAAGCATCCCTTATCTGCGATTTCCGGGTTTGCCCCATGCTCCCTGAATGCCAGCTGTTCGGCACCCTCGGGTGCCACCTGTGTGAAGTGGCCGAGGCCATGTTGATGCCGTTCGTCGAACATGGCTTGCTGGTCGAGCTGGTCGATATTGCCGACGACGAGGTGCTGTTCGAGCGCTACGGCCTGACCATTCCGGTATTGCGCCGCGGTGATACCGGGGCCGAGCTGAACTGGCCCTTCGATGCCGAGCAGGTGGTGGCCTTCTTGCGCTGAGCCGCGCATTGACGACGGCGTGGCCCGCTCCGTATGCTGTATATAAATACAGTATCGAGGTGAAGCCATGCTCAATGTCGAGCAACTCAAGTACAGCATCAACCACATGGCCCCGGAGCGTGTGTGCGACGCCGTGCTGGAACTGCGCCTCGACGGCATCGTCACCGATGAGCAGACGCCGTTCGGCAAGGTGCATTTCAATACCTGTTTCGCCGAGATCGAAGCACTGTTCCAGCGCGCCGGCTTTCACCGGCCGCTGGACGTGGTTGGCTACCAGGGCCTGAGCTACGCCTTGTTCGACCCCGGGCGCTGGGATGCGGTGCAGGTGCTGCGCTGGCTCAAGGCGCGCTGCGAGCCGGCCGGCGAGGCTGGTTGCGCCGCGCAGGCTGGGGGATAATGCCCGGCTACCGATCAGCAGAGCCCGACGATGACCACGCCTTTCAACCCCGCCCACCTGCAAGCCAGCACGGTATGCCTGCCGCCCGGGCGCTGGGCGACAGTGCTCGATTGCCTGTGCGATCACTTCAAGGCCATCGACCGTGAGCAGTGGCTGGACCGTTTCGCCCGGGGTCGGGTGTTGGACGCACAAGGCCAGGCGATTGCCGCCAACCTTGCTTACCGCCAGGGCATGCGCCTGCATTACTTTCGTGAAGTACCCAACGAGAAGCCGATCCCGGTACAGGAGCAGATCCTGCACATCGACGAGCATCTGGTGGTGGCGGACAAGCCGCATTTCCTGCCGGTAACGCCCACTGGCGAGTATGTCGAGCAGACCTTGCTGCGCCGCTTGATCCGCCGGCTGGACAACCCGCACCTGGTGCCTCTGCACCGCATCGACCGCCACACCGCCGGGCTGGTGTTGTTCTCGGCCAACCCGCAAACCCGGGGTGCCTATCAGCGGCTGTTCCCCGAGCGGCGCATCGACAAGCACTACCAGGCGATCGCCGCTGCACTGCCGCAGCATGAGTTCCCGTTGGTGCATTGCAGCCGCCTGGTGCATGGCGAGCCGTTCTTCCGCATGCATGAAGTGGAAGGGGCCGATAACAGCGAAACCCATGCCTGTGTGCTGGAAAAGAACGGTGGGCTGTGGCGCTATGGCCTGTCGCCGGTGACCGGCAAGACCCATCAGTTGCGGGTGCACATGGCGGCGCTGGGTGCGGGGATCTGCAACGACCCGTTCTACCCGCAGCTGGTCGATGAACAGGATGACTATGAGCGGCCATTGAAGCTGCTGGCCAAGAGCCTGCGCTTCGAAGATCCGTTGACGGGGCAGGAGAGGTATTTCGAGAGTCGGTTGACGCTCGACTGGTAAAAGCATCGCGGGGGGAGGAAACCCCCCACCATTTTTTCTCCCTCCTCACAAGCCTGCTGCGTGCAAGCCCGCTCCCACTGGTCTGGCACTCTGCACAGGACTTGTGGGAGCGGGCTTGCCCCGCGATGGTTCGTACAGGCTTTAGCGGTTGAAGCGCTCCACCAGCGAGTACTGCGTGCCGGCGGTGCTGGTCAGCTCTTCGCTGAGCAGCGCCGAGCGCTGGGCCTGGCCGGCGGTCTGGTCGGCCAGGTCGGCAATGGTGCTGATGTTGCGGCTGATCTCTTCGGCCACCGCGGTCTGCTCTTCGGTGGCGGCGGCGATCTGGGTGGCCATGTCGGTGATGTTGGCGACCGCTTCGCTGATGCCCACCAGCGCCTGGTCGGCTTCCATGACCCGCTCGACACCTTCCTGGGCCTGGCGGTGGCCGGTCTCCATGGTCTGCACCGCGTTGTTGGCGGTCTGTTGCAGCTTGGCGATCAGGCCGTGGATCTGCCCGGTGGACTCGGCGGTGCGCTGGGCCAGCTGGCGAACTTCGTCGGCAACCACGGCGAAACCGCGGCCCATCTCACCGGCACGGGCTGCTTCGATGGCGGCGTTGAGCGCCAGCAGGTTGGTCTGGTCGGCAATGCCCTTGATCACATCGACCACGCCACCGATCTCGTCGCTGTCCTTGGCCAGTTGCGTCACGGTCAGGCCAGTCTCGCCCACGGCAGCCGACAGGCGCTCGATGGCGTCACGGGTTTCGCCGGCAATGTTGCGGCCCTGGCTGGTCAGGCGGTTGGCTTCCTGGGTGGCATCGGCGGTGCGCTGAACGTGGTTGGCCACTTCCTGGGTAGTGGCGGCCATCTGGTTGACGGCGGCGGCCACCTGCTCGGTTTCCACGCGCTGGCGCTCCAGGCCCGACGAGCTCTGGTGGGCGAGGGTGTCGGACTGGCGGGCCTGGTCGCTGAGTTGTTCGGCGCTGTCCTGCAGGCGGGTCAGGCAGGTCTTCATCCGTGCGTCCTGGCTGAGCATGGCCATTTCCAGGCGCGCCTGGACGCCGCGGCTGTCGGTGTACATCTGCGCGATCAGCGGGTCGGACGTGCTCTGTTCGGCCAGGCGCAGCAGGCGCTTGAGGCCGCGCTGCTGCCAGCTCAGGCCGAGCAGGCCCAGCGGGACCGACAGGCCGGCGGCCAGGGCGAAGCCCCAGGAGTGGCCGAGCCAGTTGCCGATCAGGAAGCCGACCTGGCTGATCAGAATGAACGGCAGCCAGTCCTGCAGCACCGGCAGCCACTGGTCGCGGCGCGGGATCGCCGACTTGCCCTGGTTGATGCGCTGGTACAGGCCTTCGGCGCGGCGGATCTGCTCGGCGGTGGGTTTGACCCGCACCGATTCATAGCCAACCACCTGGTTTTTCTCGAAAACAGGGGTGACGTAGGCGTTGACCCAATAGTGGTCGCCGGATTTGCAGCGGTTCTTGACGATGCCCATCCATGGCAGGCCTTGCTTGAGGGTCTGCCACATGTGGGCAAACACCGCAGGCGGTACGTCGGGGTGGCGCACCAGGTTGTGCGCTGCGCCCATGAGTTCCTCGCGAGAGAAACCGCTGATCTCGACGAAGGCATCGTTGCAGTAGGTGATCACGCCTTTGGCATTGGTCGTGGAGATCAACCGCTGTTGGGCAGGGAAAGTCCGTTCTCTCTGGGTAATCGGCTGGTTGTTACGCATTGGCTGTTCAATCCGCAAGGCTTTCGACAGGTATCGGCAAGCCGCTGGTTTTATTGAATGAATATTTAACTTGCATTGATCTGGCGCAACGGATGACCACTGCGATTGTGGTGTAAGCCCACGCGTTCGCGTACGTTGCCGTCAATATTGCAGCTTTATTTATGATTTGTGACGATCAGGTCGGATCATGACCGATTGCTCAGCCAAGTGCCAGCATCGGGTAACTGAAGCCCGCGAAGTGCGCCAGGTTGACGCAGGCATGGCAGGCCACCGCTGCGGCCAGCCCGCCATGGCGGTACGCCAGGCCGTAACCCACCCCTGCCAACGTCGCCAGGTAGAACCACTGCCAGCCGCCCCCCAGGTGAGCCAGGCCGAACAGCAGCGCTGCTGCCAGCAACGCCAGGCCGTCATGCCTGAACAGACGTTGCAGGCCGCCCTGGATGTAACCGCGAAACAGCAGTTCTTCGGTCAGGCTGACCAGCAGCAGGTTGTTCAACAGCCACAGCCAGGCCTGGTCCGGCCATTTCGGCGCCCAGGCCACCAGCCCCAGGGCCCAGGCGCCGCCCAGGCAGGCGAGCAGGGTCAGCGGCAGGATCGCGAGCAGGCTCAGCGCCAGCCCGCGCCCGCGCAACACCACCAGCCACTGGCAGGCCAGCAGCAACCACAGGCCGATCAGCGGCTTGTCCAGGTTCAGGTACATCGAGAACGGCAGCGCGCCTTGGCTGAACACCGCCTTGTCGATGACCTTGGCGCTATTGAAGCCCGGCAGCCAATGCAGGGCCAGTGCAGCAGCCATGCCGATGAACAGCAGGTGGCCGAGGGTCTGTTGCCCGCGCACCCTGCGCCGTACCAGCAGGGCGGTGCACAACAGGGCGAGCAGGCTGGGCAGGGCAGCCAGGCCGAGGCTGCCGTGGGCCAGTGCAAAGCAGTAGCCGAGGGCCAGCAGGCCCAGCGCGATCCAGTGGGGCAACGACATGCAAAATCCTTGTGGCAGCGAGTGCGGAACTGCTTCGACTGAGCTCGCGTCCTTCAGGACACCTGATCAGGGGCCAATAAATGGCCCCTGGCCATGATCACCCTGCAATCAGTTGCCGCAGCACATAGTGCAGGATGCCCCCCGCCTTGAAGTATTCCACCTCATTGAGCGTGTCGATCCGGCACAGCACCTCGATCTGCGTCTGTTGCCCGTCCTCACGGGTAATACGCACTGGCAGGCTCATCCCCGGGCGGATCTGCGCGCCGCCAAGCCCCAGCACATCGATGCGCTCCTTGCCGGTCAGCCCCAGGCGCTTACGGTCGTCACCGGCCTTGAACTGCAGAGGCAACACGCCCATGCCCACCAGGTTGGAGCGGTGGATGCGCTCGAAGCTTTCCGCCAGCACGGCCTTGACCCCCAACAGGTTGGTGCCCTTGGCCGCCCAGTCGCGGCTGGAGCCGGTGCCGTATTCCTGCCCGGCGATCACCACCAGCGGCGTACCTTCCTGCTGGTAGCGCATGGCGGCGTCATAGATCGACAGCTTTTCGCCGCTCGGCACATGCAGTGTGTTGCCGCCTTCCTCGCCGCCGAGCATTTCGTTGCGGATGCGAATATTGGCGAACGTGCCGCGCATCATCACTTCGTGGTTGCCGCGGCGCGAGCCATAGGAGTTGAAGTCGCGCGGTTCCACGCCCTTTTCGCGCAGGTAGCGCCCGGCGGGGCTTTCGGCCTTGATGTTGCCGGCCGGAGAAATATGGTCGGTGGTCACCGAGTCGCCGAGCAGGGCGAGGATGCGAGCCCCTTGAATATCGGTGATCTGCGGCAGCGGGCCGCCAATGTCGTCGAAGAACGGCGGGTGCTGGATGTAGGTGGAATCGTCCTGCCAGACATAGGTGGCCGCCTGTGGTACCTCGATGGCCTGCCACTGGGCGTCACCGGCGAACACTTCGGCGTATTCCTTGTGGAACATGCGTGTGTCGACGTTGCTGACCGCTGCGGCAATCTCTTGCTGGCTGGGCCAGATATCGCGCAGATAGACCGGCTGGCCATCCTTGCCCGTGCCCAGGGCATCCTGGCTCAGGTCCACGCGCACGCTGCCGGCCAGGGCGTAGGCCACCACCAGCGGTGGCGAGGCCAGCCAGTTGGTTTTCACCAGCGGATGCACCCGGCCCTCGAAGTTGCGGTTGCCCGACAGCACCGAGGCGACCGTCAGGTCGGCGCTGCCGATGGCCTGTTCGATGGCTTCGTCAAGCGGCCCGGAGTTGCCGATGCAGGTGGTGCAGCCATAGCCCACCAGGTCGAAGCCCAGCTGGTCCAGGTAAGGGGTCAGGCCGGCTGCCTTGTAGTAGTCGGTGACCACCTTGGAGCCGGGGGCCAGCGAACTCTTGACCCAGGGCTTGCGTTGCAGGCCCTTTTCCACGGCTTTTTTCGCCACCAGCCCGGCAGCCATCATCACACTCGGGTTGGAGGTGTTGGTGCACGAGGTGATGGCGGCGATCACCACCGCGCCGTCACGCAGGGTGTGGGTCTGGCCGGCATGGCTGTAGTCGATCTCGCCGGCCTGGTCGGCATTGCCCACGGCCACGCCGCCACCGCCTTCGCTTTCCAGGCGCCCGACATCCTTGGCCAGTGGCTTGGGCTGCAGCTCGATGAACTGGTCGAAGGCCTGGCGAACCTGGTTCAGGGCTACCCGGTCCTGCGGGCGCTTGGGGCCGGCCAGGCTGGCTTCGACCTCATGCATGTCCAGCGCCAGGCTGTCGCTGAACAGCGGTTCCTGGCCAGGCAGGCGCCACAGGCCCTGGGCCTTGCAATAGGCCTCGACCAGTTGCACCGCCTGCTCCGGGCGGCCCGACAGGCGCAGGTAGTCGAGGGTCACCTGGTCGACCGGGAAGAAGCCGCAGGTGGCGCCGTATTCCGGGGCCATGTTGGCGATGGTGGCGCGGTCGGCCAGCGGCAGGTCGGCCAGGCCGTCGCCGTAGAACTCGACGAATTTGCCCACCACACCTTTTTTGCGCAGCATCTGCGTCACGGTCAGCACCAGGTCGGTGGCGGTGATGCCCTCGCGCAGCTTGCCGGTGAGCTTGAAGCCGATCACCTCGGGGATCAGCATCGACACCGGCTGGCCGAGCATGGCCGCCTCGGCCTCGATGCCGCCCACGCCCCAGCCGAGCACGCCCAGGCCGTTGATCATGGTGGTGTGCGAGTCGGTGCCGACCAGGGTGTCGGGGAAGGCGTAGGTGCGCCCGTCCTCGTCGCGGGTCCAGACCGTGCGCCCGAGGTATTCCAGGTTGACCTGGTGGCAGATGCCGGTGCCCGGCGGCACCACGCGGAAGTTGTCGAAGGCGTTCTGGCCCCAGCGCAGGAACGCGTAGCGCTCGCCATTGCGCTGCATCTCGATGTCGACGTTCTGGGCGAAGGCGGCGGGGCTGGCGTAGCGGTCGACCATCACCGAGTGGTCGATCACCAGGTCCACCGGCGACAGTGGGTTGATGCGCTGCGGGTCGCCACCGGCCTTGTGCATGGCCGCGCGCATGGCAGCCAGGTCGACCACGGCCGGTACGCCGGTGAAGTCCTGCATCAGCACCCGCGCCGGGCGGTACTGGATCTCGCGGTCCGAGCGGCGATCTTTGAGCCACTCGGCCAAGGCACGCAGATCGTCGCCGGTCACGGTCTTGCCGTCCTCCCAGCGCAGCAGGTTTTCCAGCAGCACTTTCAGCGACATCGGCAGGCGTTGCAGGTCGCCCAGCTGGAGGGCGGCTTCGGCGAGGCTGAAATAGTGGTAGGTGTGGTCGGCCACCTTCAGTGACTTGAGGGTTTTCAGGCTATCGAGCGAGGGCATTGACTACTCCTTGTGCTCCGGTGCCCGGCGACTGCCAAAGGATCGCCAGTGTCACCGCTGTGGATCGGTCCGCACGGCACGGACCTGGCTGAACAGTCAGGTTAGCCCCGTTTGCCGGGCCTGACCCTTTTCTGGACCGGTGGGGCGTGTCGCGGGTTCCGATCTTCCTTTATCATTCGCCGCCCGGCCGCACCTTGTGTTGCGTCGGGTCAAGGCTGGCGCCGCCTGCGCCAGTGATGTGGAGTTAGAGATGAATACCCTGTTCATGCATTGCCGGCCCGGCTTCGAGGGCGAGGTCTGCGCCGAAATCAGCGAACACGCCGCCCACCTGGGCGTGGCCGGCTATGCCAAAGGCAAGCCAAGCAGCGCCTGCGCCGAATTCGTCTGCAGCGAGCCCGACGGCGCCGCGCGGCTGATGCGTGAAATGCGTTTCGACCAGCTGATCTTCCCGCGCCAGTGGGCGCGCGGCAGCTACATCGAGTTGCCCGAAACCGACCGCATCAGCGTGCTGCTCGAGCACCTGGCCGAGCTGCCGGTGTTCGGCAGCCTGTGGCTGGAGGTGCTCGACACCAACGACGGCAAGGAGCTTTCGACCTTCTGCCGCAAGTTCGAAGTGCCGCTGCGCAAGGCGCTGGAGAAGGCCGGGCGGCTGGTCGACGACGCGCAGCGTCCGCGCCTGCTGTTGACCTTCATCAGTGGCCGGCGGGTATTTCTGGGCCAGGCCGAAGCGGGTAACCAGGCGCTGTGGCCAATGGGCATCCCGCGCCTGAAGTTCCCCCGGGAAGCGCCCAGCCGTTCGACCCTCAAGCTGGAAGAAGCCTGGCACCAGTTCATCCCGCGCGAGCAGTGGGACCAGCGCCTGAACGACGACATGACCGGTGTCGACCTGGGCGCTGCGCCCGGTGGCTGGACCTACCAGCTGGTCAAGCGCGGCATGCTGGTCACCGCCATCGACAACGGGCCGATGGCCGAGAGCCTGATGGACACCGGGCTGGTCACGCACCTGATGGCCGACGGCTTTACCTGGAAGCCGAAACAGACCGTGGACTGGATGGTCTGCGACATCGTCGAGAAGCCGGCGCGCACCGCGTCGCTGATCGAGACCTGGCTGGGCGAGGGGCTGTGCCGCGAGGCGGTGGTCAACCTCAAGCTGCCGATGAAGCAGCGTCACGCCGAGGTGCGCAAGTTGCTCGACCGCATCGAGGAAGGCTTCAAGGCGCGCAAGGTCAAGGTGTCGATCGCCTGCAAGCAGCTGTACCACGACCGCGAGGAAGTGACCTGCCACCTGCGCCGGCTGGACCTGAAACCGCGTTGAAGCCAATCGCCGGCAAGCCGGCTCCCACGGGCAAAGGGTTGCACGGTCCATGTGGGAGCCGGCTTGCCGGCGATTGGGCTGCACAGCAGCCCCTTGGAGCACCTCGACGGATGCGCCACAATGACGATCATTTCGCGGAGCCTTTCATGACCGATTTCACCCCCGACGCCATCCTCGACGCCACCGGCCTGAACTGCCCGGAGCCGGTGATGATGTTGCACCAGCACGTGCGCAACCTGGCCGCCGGCGGCCTGCTCAAGGTGATCGCCACCGACCCCTCGACCCGCCGCGACATCCCCAAGTTCTGCAACTTCCTCGGCCACGAGCTGGTAGGCCAGCAGGAAGAGGCCGGCACCTACCTGTACTGGATCCGCAAGAAGGCCGACTGAGGCCGGCGCGATCAGGCTACACTGCGCTCCCCTGACAGGAGAGCGCCATGCTGATAGTTGCCGACGAAAACATCCCGCTGCTCGATGCCTTCTTTGCCGGTTTCGGCGAGATCCGCCGCTACCCCGGCCGGGCCATCGATGCCGCCTGCGTGAAGGACGCCGACGTGCTGCTGGTGCGCTCGGTGACCCGCGTCGACCGGCAACTGCTCGAAGGCAGCAAGGTGCGCTTCGTGGGCACTTGCACCATCGGTACCGATCATCTCGCCCTCGATTACTTCGCTGAAGCTGGCATCCACTGGAGCAGCGCCCCAGGATGCAACGCCCGTGGCGTGGTCGACTATGTGCTGGGCAGCCTGCTGACCCTGGCCGAACTCGAAGGTGTCGAGCTGGGCAAGCGGGTCTATGGCGTGGTCGGTGCCGGCGAAGTCGGCGGGCGTCTGGTGCGCGTGCTGCATGGCCTGGGCTGGAAGGTGCTGGTGTGCGACCCGCTGCGCCAGGCCAGCGAGGGGGGCGACTTCGTCGACCTTGCGACCATCGTCGAGCAGTGCGACGTGATCAGCCTGCACACGCCGCTGCAGCGCGGGGGCGAACACCCGACCTGGCACCTGCTCGATGAAGCGCACCTGGCGCGCCTGCGCCCCGGCGCCTGGCTGATCAATGCCAGCCGTGGCCCGGTGGTGGACAATGCTGCGCTGCGTGAGCTGCTGCTGGATCGCGAAGACCTGCATGCGGTGCTCGACGTGTGGGAAGGCGAGCCGCAGGTGGACCTGCAACTGGCCGACCTGTGCACCCTGGCCACCCCGCATATCGCCGGCTACAGCCTGGACGGCAAGCAGCGCGGCACGGCGCAGATCTACCAGGCGTTCTGCCGCGTGCAGGGTGAAGCCGAGCAGGTGCGGCTGGCGGACCTGCTGCCAGCCCCTGCGCTGGCGCAGATCGAGCTGGATGCGGGCGCCGAGCCGGCCTGGGCGCTGGCCACCCTGTGCCGGGCGGTGTACGACCCGCGCCGTGACGA
This sequence comes from Pseudomonas sp. GZD-209, assembly GCF_049310485.1. Lineage (NCBI taxonomy): Bacteria > Pseudomonadati > Pseudomonadota > Gammaproteobacteria > Pseudomonadales > Pseudomonadaceae > Pseudomonas > Pseudomonas sp. GZD-209. The sequence goes on along the minus strand of NZ_JBMOWQ010000021.1, from coordinate 17,004 downwards.
TGCCGATTTCCGTCGCAGCCTGAGCGACGACCCGGCCGAGCAGCGTGCGGCCTTCGACCTGCTGCGCAAGCAGTATCCGGTGCGCCGCGAGATCGAGGGGTTGGCGGTGCGTCTGCGCGGCGAGGCGCCGCAGCTGGCGCAGGTGGTGAGTGCGTTGGGCGCGGTGCTGGTTTGACAGCTTGACCTGCAAATAAAAACCCGGCGCAGGCGCCGGGTTCGAAGGAATTCTTGTTTCAGTCTTTGCCGACTTTCTTGACCCGGCTTTCTTCCAGGTCCTTGCAGGCTTTCTGGATCATCTGCTCGGTGATCGGGATCTCGCGGCCCTGGCCATCGATGATCGAACCGCAAACTTGAGGTTGCGGGTGTTTCGGGGCCTTGGGCGTCTCGTTGCCGTGCTGCAAGCTCATGTCCTGTCTCCTCTTCAGGTTCAAGCTCAAACGTACCGCTTTGCCATGACTGGCCTGTGACAACGGGCGGGGCATGACAGGCCCAGTCCAACAGAAAGCGTGGCAAAGCTCCAGCGGCACCTTAGAACGAAAGGTCATAGGTGGGGCATAAGGCTTTTTCGCCCCACGCCGCCCGATACCTCTGATGTGATGCCCCTGCGGGTGGAGCAGTTCCTGCCAGGTGGACCAGTGGTAGGCTTGGCCCATCTTCCTGCCGAACCTGCCCGCCATGCCTGAACCGATCTCTTCCCGCCAACGTCGTGCCCTGCACCTGGGCTGGCAGTTCCTGCGCCCATACCGCCGCCAGGCCCTGCTGGCCCTGCTGGCGCTGGTGGTCACTGCCGGCATCACCCTGTCCATGGGGCAGGGCATTCGCCTGCTGGTGGACCAGGGCTTCATGACGGGTTCGATGCACCAGCTCAACCAGACCATCGGCCTGTTCCTGCTGTTGGTGCTGGCCCTGGCCGTGGGGACTTTCGCCCGCTTCTACCTGGTGTCGTGGATCGGTGAACGTTGCGTCGCCGACATCCGTCGGGCGGTGTTCGATCATCTGCTGGGGCTGCACCCAGGGTTTTTCGAGGACAACCGCAGCTCGGAGATCCAGTCGCGGCTGACCGCCGACACCACCTTGCTGCAGTCGGTGATCGGCTCGTCCTTGTCGATGTTCCTGCGCAATGCCCTGATGGTAGTGGGTGGGGTGATTCTGCTGTTCGTCACCAACCCCAAGCTCACCAGCATCGTGGTGCTGGCCTTGCCGCTGGTGCTGGCGCCGATCCTGTTGTTCGGCCGGCGGGTGCGCAGCCTGTCGCGGCAAAGCCAGGACCGGGTCGCCGATGTCGGCAGCTACGTCGCCGAGAGCCTCGGGCAGATCAAGACCGTGCAGGCCTACAACCACGAAGCCCGTGACCGCATGCTGTTCGCCGAGACCGTGGAAGCGGCGTTCGGCGTGGCGCGACGGCGCATCGCCCAGCGTGCCTGGCTGATCACCCTGGTGATCGTGCTGGTGCTGGGGGCGGTGGGGGTGATGCTCTGGGTGGGTGGCATGGATGTGATCGCCGGGCGCATCTCTGGCGGCGAGCTGGCGGCCTTCGTGTTCTACAGCCTGATCGTCGGCAGTGCCTTCGGCACCTTGAGCGAGGTGATCGGCGAACTGCAGCGGGCAGCGGGTGCTGCCGAGCGTATTGCCGAGCTGCTGGCGGCGCAGAGTGCGATCCTGGCGCCGCGCCAGGCCGTCAGCCTGGCAGGCGGGCGCGCCAGTGGCGCCATCGAGCTGCGCGAAGTGCGCTTCGCCTACCCGTCGCGCCCGGCGGTGGCCGCCATCGATGGCCTGAGCCTGCTGGTGCAGCCCGGCCAGACGGTGGCGTTGGTCGGGCCGTCGGGCGCCGGCAAGTCGACCCTGTTCGACCTGTTGCTGCGCTTCTACGACCCCCAGGGCGGCAGCATCCTGCTCGATGGCCAGCCGATCACCGGCCTGGAGGTGGCCGAGCTGCGCCGTCAGTTCGCCCTGGTGGCCCAGCAACCGGCGTTGTTCCGCGGCACGGTCGAGGCCAACATCCGTTATGGCCGCCCCGAGGCCAGCCAGGCCGAGGTCGAGGCGGCGGCGCGCAGCGCCCATGCCCACGAATTCATCGCCCAGTTGCCGCAGGGTTATCAGACCCGGCTGGGGGAGGGCGGCATCGGTTTGTCCGGCGGCCAGCGCCAGCGCCTGGCGATTGCCCGGGCGCTGCTGGTGGATGCGCCAATCCTGCTGCTGGACGAAGCCACCAGCGCCCTCGATGCGCAGAGCGAACACCTGATCCAGCAAGCGTTGCCGCAGCTGATGGCCGGGCGCACCACGCTGGTCATCGCCCACCGCCTGGCCACGGTGCAGCATGCCGACCGTATCGCGGTGATCGACCAGGGGCGTTTGGTGGCGGTGGGCACGCACCGCCAGTTGGTGGAAGACAGCCCGCTGTATGCGCGCCTGGCGGCGCTGCAGTTCAACAATGGATGAGGCTGTCGCGAGTTTGTAACAATTCTGTAGCAATTGCCTGAGAGTATCTGGCTCAGCTGTTGCGTATGTGCTCGACCTGGCTGCTATCGATTGATGGCAGCTTTTTTTTGGCCTGCGAACGAGGACAAGGATGTCTTTAGTCGGCGGCGCTGTCGTGTCCGCTTCCTTACCTCCTTGTTCCGAGATCCACGATGTTGCGTAAATCCCTCAGAGTGCAAATTCTCACCCTGCTCGGCGGCAGCCTGGCGGCGATGTTGCTGATCGCCCTGGTGTGCTTCCAGTTCCTGTCTTCCAGCGTGCGCGGCTATGCCCAGCTGGTGGACGGGCCCTTGCAGGCCTCGCAGTTGATCGATGAAGCCAACCTGCAGTTCAAGATCCAGGTGCAGGAGTGGAAGAACGTGCTGCTGCGCGGCCGCCAGCCGGCCGAGCTGGACAAGTACTGGCAGCAGTTCCAGGCCCGTGAGCAGCAGGTTCAGACCCTGCTCGGCCAGTTGATCGACAGCAGTGAGCCGGCGCTCAAGGCGCGCCTGGAACAGCTCAAAGCCAGCCACCGGCAGTTGGGTGTGGCATACGAGCAGGGCCGCCAGGCCTTCCTCGCCGCCGGCGGTGACCCGGTGGCCGGCGATGTGGCGGTCAAGGGTGTGGACCGCGCCACCAGCGACCAGATGAGCGCGCTGGTCGAGCAGTTGCGCGGTGATGCCCGTGGCCGTGCGGCTGAAATCAATGCTGATGCCGAGCGCACCGTATGGCTCGGTGTGCTGGTGATGCTGGCTTCGGCCGTGCTGGTCGGGCTGTTGAGCCTGTGGCTGATCAACCGCAGCCTGGTCGAGCCGATTCGCCAGTTGATCGACTATGTCGCCCAGCTCAGCCAGGGCCGCTTCGGCGCGCGGGTCGACAGCCGTCGCGAGGACGAGCTGGGGCGCCTGGCGCGGGCCGCCAATACCCTGCGCGATTTTCTCGCCGACACCGTCGGCCGCCTCAAGGACAATGCCGAAGAGCTGGAGAGCGCCAGCGGCCAGCTGCGCAACATCGCCGGCGACATGGCCAGCGGCACCCATGACCAGTTCCAGCGCACCGACCAGGTCGCCACCGCCATGCACGAGATGTCCGCCACTGCCCAGGAAGTCGCGCGCCATGCCGCCGAGGCGGCCCGCGCGGCGGACGACGCCGACCACAGTGCCCAGGCCGGCGAGCAGGTGATGCAGCAGACCATCGATATCATTGGCCTGGTCAACCGCGAGATCGCCGGCACGGCTGCGGTGATTCGCCATCTGGAGAACGACAGCACGCGCATCGGCAAGGTGCTCGAGGTGATCCGCGGCATTGCCGAGCAGACCAACCTGCTGGCACTCAACGCGGCCATCGAGGCAGCGCGCGCTGGCGAGGCCGGGCGTGGCTTTGCGGTGGTGGCGGACGAGGTGCGCAGCCTGGCCCAGCGCACGGCGGCGTCGATCGCCGAAATCCACCAGATCATCGAGGCGGTGCAGTCGGGCGCGGCAGAGGCGGTCAAGGCCATCGAGAGTGGCCAGCAGCGCAGTGAAGAGGGCGCCGAACAGGTGCAGCAGGCCGGGCAGATGCTGCAGCGCATCACCCTGGCGGTGGAGGCGATTCGCGACATGAACCGGCAGATCGCCACGGCGGCCGAGGAGCAGACCAGCGTTGCCGAAGATATCTCGCGCAACCTGATCGAGATCACCCGTATCGCCACGGCCAACCAGCAGGCGGTGCAGCATACCGAGCAGGCCGGGCAGCGTTTGCATGGCTTGTCGGGGCAGTTGGGTGAGGTGACCTCGCGCCTGACCGCCTGAAGCTGCCATCGCGGGGGAAATCCGCCATCCGGGCGGGATCTTCCCCCGGTGCGTGGCGGTTTGTCGCCATGCGACCTGATGTCGCCCCCATGAACATTGGCTTGCAACCGGTTGGCACGCTCTCTGCTATCGAGGCCGCGCTTACATAACAACCGGATAGATCCAATGAAGAAAATCCTGCTGACGCTCCTGTGCCTGAGCGTCATCGGTTGCTCCAAGCCTGCGGAGCCACAAAAGACCGTCGATGTCCTGCTGATCGGCGGCGGCATCATGAGCGCCAGCCTGGGGACCTACCTCACCGAGCTTGAGCCGGGCTGGAAGGTCGACGTCTACGAGCGCATGGACCAGGTCGCCGAAGAGAGCTCCAACGCCTGGAACAACGCCGGTACCGGCCACTCGGCCTTCTGCGAGCTGAACTACACCAGCGAAGGCAAGGACGGCAGCATCGACATCAGCAAGGCGGTCAACGTCAACGAGCAGTTCGAGGTGTCCAAGCAGTTCTGGGCCTACCAGGTCGAACAGGGCGTGCTGAGCAACCCACCTTCGTTCATCAACAATGTGCCGCACATGAGCTTCGTCTGGGGTGAGGAGAACATCGCCTTCCTGCACAAGCGCGTGGCGGCGCTGCAGCACAGCTCGTTGTTCCGCGGCATGCAGATCTCCGAAGACCGCGAGCAGATCCGCCAATGGGCACCGCTGGTAATGGAAGGGCGCGACCCGGGGCAGAAAGTCGCGGCCACGCGCATGGCCATCGGTACCGACGTGAACTTCGGCGAGATCACCCGCCAGCTGTTCGCATCGATGACCCGCAACCCTAATGTGCAACTGCACCTGAGCCATGAAGTGCGCGACATCGCGCGCAATGAAGACGGCAGCTGGAACGTGGTGGTGGCCGACCTGGCCAACGGCGGCGAGCAGACCAGCGTCAAGGCCAAGTTCGTGTTCATCGGCGCCGGCGGCGGTGCGCTCAAGCTGCTGCAGAAATCCGGCATCCCGGAAGCCGACGGCTATGCCGGCTTCCCGGTGGGCGGCCAGTTCCTGATGACCGACAACCCCGACACCGTCGCCCGGCACCAGGCCAAGCTGTACGGCAAGGCGTCGGTCGGTGCGCCACCGATGTCGGTGCCGCACCTCGACACCCGAATGATCGATGGCAAGCAGGTCCTGCTGTTCGGTCCGTTCGCGACCTTCTCCACCAAGTACCTGAAACACGGCTCGCTGCTGGACATGTTCGCCTCGCTGACTAGCCACAACGTCAGCCCCATGCTGCATGCCGGTATCGACAACATCGACCTGAGCACCTACCTGATGGGCCAGCTGATGCTCAGCTTCGATGACCGCATGGCGGCGCTGCGCGAGTATTTCCCCAACGCCAGGAACGAGGACTGGACGCTGCTGCAGGCCGGCCAGCGGGTGCAGGTGATCAAGAAGGACCCTGTGCACGGCGGTATCCTGCAGTTCGGCACCGAGGTGGTGGCCGCCGAGGACGGCAGCATTGCCGCGCTGCTGGGCGCCTCGCCCGGCGCGTCGACCGCCGCGCCGATCATGCTGACGGTGCTGGAGAAGACCTTCAAGGACCGCATCAAGAGCCCTGAGTGGCAGGCCAAGCTGAAAGCGATCGTGCCAACCTACGGGCAGAAGCTGAACAACGACCTGGCGCTGACCAACAAGACCCGCGAATGGAGCAGTGCACGGCTGCAATTGCTGCATGTGCCGGTCATGCCGGATACGGCGGTGTCGGCTCGGTAATTGCCAATCGCGGGGGGAGACAAACCCCCCACTCCTGCCACAGCTCCACCGCGTAGGGGGGGGAGCTGCCTCCCCTCCCCTCTTCTCCGCCTCTCCTATCCGGCTGATTCTCCCCCCCCCCCCCCGATGCGATTCAGGCACAAAAAAGCCCGCACTTGGCGGGCTTTTCGGGGATTTGGTCGGAGAGACAGGATTCGAACCTGCGGCCTTCTCGTCCCGAACGAGACGCGCTACCTGGCTGCGCTACACTCCGATGGCCAAAATGCTACTGCATCGTTTTTTTCAACGCAACCCCTTGTTGCAAAAAGGAGTTGCGCCGAAAAGCAGTGGCTGGATCAAAGCTCTTTGACCGTGCGGATCTGGTCTTTGTTGATGCGCGTGCGCTTGCCGTCAAGCTGTTCGAATTCGTAGAAGCCGGAGTCTTCGTCATAGCTCGGGGTATCCACCGCCTGGATCTCGCGGCCGTCGTTCAGGGTGATGACGGCTGGTGAGGCGCAGCCGGCGAGGGCGCCCAGGCCCAGGGCGAGCAGGAAAGCGGGAAGGGTCCGTTGGATCATCGTGTTTCTCCTGGTTCGAGTGTGCTTGATGACGTTATGACGCAGGGCGCCTACGCAAGTTCCTTGTCCAGTGCAGCATAGCGCTCAGGCCGGGGCATTGACCGGGAGCAACGGCGGGGCAGCGCTCGGCCGGCCTGTGATATAACAGCGCACATCCCAGTTTCCCTGCGACGGACCCCCATGAAAGCCAAGGCAGATACCCCCTTCGTGCCGTTGAACATCGCTGTACTGACGGTCAGCGACACCCGTACCTTCGAGACCGACACCTCCGGCCAACTGTTCGTCGATCGCCTCACGGCGGCCGGCCATCAGCTCGCTGCCCGGGTGCTGCTCAAGGATGACCTGTACAAGATCCGCGCCCAGGTCGCGACCTGGATCGCCGATGACCAGGTGCAGGTGGTGTTGATCACCGGCGGTACCGGTTTCACCGGCCGTGACAGCACCCCGGAAGCCGTGGCCTGCCTGCTGGACAAGCAGGTCGAGGGTTTCGGCGAGCTGTTCCGACAGATCTCGGTGGCCGATATCGGCACCTCGACCGTGCAGTCCCGGGCCTTGGCGGGCCTGGCCAATGGCACCCTGGTGTGCTGCCTGCCGGGTTCGACCAATGCCGTGCGCACCGGCTGGGATGGCATCCTCGCCGAACAGCTCGACGCCCGCCATCGCCCCTGCAACTTCGTCCCTCACCTGAAGCAGGCGGCGGCCTGTGACAGCCGTGGTTGAGGCTGCGACCGCCCGGCCGTTGATGCCGGTGGAAGAAGCCCTCGAGCGCCTGCTGGCGCTGGCCGAGGCCGCGCCGATCGGTGACACCGAAGAGGTGGCGCTGGCCGATGCCGAAGGCCGCGTGCTGGCGCGTGAGCTTGTAGCCGGGCTCGACCTGCCGCCCTGGCCCAACAGTGCCATGGATGGCTATGCGCTGCGCCTGGCTGATTGGCAGGGCGAGGCGCTGCCGGTGAGCCAGCGCATCTTTGCCGGCCACGCGCCGCAGCCCCTGCAGCCAGGCACCTGTGCGCGTATCTTCACCGGTGCGCCCTTGCCTGAAGGGGCCGATTGCGTCGAGATGCAGGAAAACGCCGAAGTGCTGGAGGATGGCCGGGTACGCTTCCTCGAGCCACTGGCCGTTGACCAGAACGTGCGCCCCAAAGGCCAGGAGACCCGTGCCGGCGAGCAGGTGATGAGCGCCGGCACACGCCTGGGGCCGATCCAGCTGGGCCTGGCGGCGACCCTGGGTTTTGCGCGCCTCGACGTGGTGCGCCGGCCGAGGGTGGCGGTGCTGTCCACCGGCGACGAACTGGTCGAGCCCGGCTTGCCGCTTGGCCCGGGGCAGATCTACAACAGCAACCGGCGCCTGCTGGTCAGCTGGTTGCAGCGCCTGGGGTGTGAAGTGGTGGATGCCGGCATTCTGGCCGACGACCTTGAGCGCACCCGCCAATGCCTGGCCGGGCTGGGCGATGTCGACCTGATCCTGTCCACCGGCGGCGTGTCGGTGGGTGAGGCCGATTACCTTGGCCTGGCCCTGCGCGAAGCCGGTGAGCTGGCGTTGTGGAAGCTGGCGATCAAGCCGGGCAAGCCCCTGACCTTCGGTCACTACCAGGGCGTACCGGTAATCGGCCTGCCGGGTAACCCCGCATCGACCCTGGTCACGTTCGGCCTGCTGGCCCGCCCGTACCTGCTGCGTCGTCAGGGCGTGGCCGCTGTCGCACCGCTGCGCTTCAGCGTGCCGGCGGGTTTCGACTGGCCCAAGCCGGGCAATCGTCGGGAATACCTGCGGGCGCGGATCGAAGACGGCCAGGTACGCATCTACAAGAACCAGAGCTCCGGGGTGCTGCGCAGCGCTGCCTGGGCCGAGGGGGTGGTGGAGGTGCGCGAGGGCAGCATGCCGCGTCAGGGCGAGCTGGTGCCGTTCATTCCCTTCAGTGAGCTACTCGGCTAGCACCTCACCGCTGGGCGATGCGCCTGCGGGGGCCAGTTGGGTCAAGCGCATGTGCACGTTCTCCAGCTGTTGCGCCGCGACACTCCAGTCGTGGCGCTGGCGGGCGAACTGGCGGCCGGCTTCACCCAGTTGGGCCATGCGCCAGGGCTGGTTGAGCAGTTGGGTGATCAACAAGGCCAGCTGGCCGCTGTCGTCGCTGCCCAGATAGTGTTCGCCATTGTTGGCCGCCAGGCCCGAAACGCCCTTGCCGGTGCTGATCACCGGCAGGCCCGCGGCCATCGCTTCGAGGATTTTCACTTTGGAGCCGCCGGCATAGCGCAGCGGTGCGAAGAACAGCGCCGAGCGCCGTTGCACTTCGCGAAGGTCGGGGCGGTAGCCGACCCACTCGATGCGCGGGTCGTTCCAATGCAGTTTCCAGCTGGCCGGCAGCGCATGCCCGGCAATGGCCAGGCGTACCGCCGGGTTGCTCATCCACACCTGTGGCAGGATTTCTTCCAGGGCCCACTCGATGGCCTCGAGGTTCGCCCCGTACTCGAAGTTGCCGACGAACAGCAGGCGCTGGCTGTGGGGGCACGGCCGGACAGCCTCGAAGTAGTCGCAGTCGACGCCATTGACCACCACGTTGACTGCTCGCCCGCTGATCTGCTCGATCAGTTCGGCATCGTGGTTGCTGACCGCCACCACTTCGCTGGGTTGACGCAGCACGCGCTGCTCCCAGCGGCGATAGCGCCAGCGGTCGAAGGCATTGAAGGGGCGCAGCCACAGTGGCAGGCGGTCATGGCAGGCGCCGCCCATCACCGACTCAAGGGTATGTTCGCTGAGCATGAAGGGCAGGCCACGGGCCTGCAGGGCTTTTTCGAAGGGTTGGAAGCTGTAGCTGTGCTCGATCTGGATGACATCCCAGGGTTCGTCCAGCAACTGCTCGAAGCGATGCCGCAGGCACGGTGCCAGGCCATTGACGATCGCCCGCATGGGGTAGTCGATGATCGGTGAGGCCAGCAGGTTCAGCGGGCTGTGCAAAGGGCGCCGGGGCAGCACGATCAGGCGTTCGAGCAAGGGCTCCAGGGCTTCGCGCGCCGCATCGCTCAGCGGCACCCTGGACTGCACCAGCAAGGTGATCCGGTGACCACGCTGCGCCAGTTGGCGCAGCAGATGATATTGCCGGGTCTTGCTGCCGCTGGTGGTGGGCCAGGGCAGGTAGGGCAAGGTCCAGAGTATGCGCATGAGCCGGATTCCTCGTTGCATGGCCGGGTGTCGGCCCTGGAAGCCAAGACGCGCCCGCTGGCAGTCAACCGATGGCGGCTGCCGGGGCGCGTCCATAAATATCAGTAAAGCGTACGATGTCGTCCTCGCCCAGGTACTCGCCGCTCTGCACTTCGATCATCACCAGGTCGATGACGCCGGGGTTGGTCAGGCGATGCGTACGGCCGGGCTTGATGAAGGTCGACTCGTTGGTGTCGAGCAGGAACTCCTCTTCACCATTGGTCACGCAGGCCATGCCGCTGACCACGATCCAGTGCTCGCTGCGGTGGTGGTGCATCTGCAGCGACAGCGATTCGCCAGGGCGGACCATGATGCGTTTGATCTTGAACCGCGCGCCTTCCTCGAGCACGGTGTACAGCCCCCAGGGGCGGTTCACGCTGCGGTGCAGGCGGTAGGCGTCGTGGCCCTGGCGCTTGAGCTGCTGGGCGATCAGCTTGACCTCCTGGCTGCGGGCCGCATCGGCGATCAGCAGGGCGTCGGGGGTGTCGATGACGATCAGGTTGTCCAGGCCGACGGCGCCGACCAGCCGGCGTGGCGAGTCGATGTAGCAGTTGCTCACGTCATGCAGCACGGTTTCGCCATTGCAGTGGTTGCCCAGCGCGTCGGCGGGGCGCAGTTCGCGGACGGCCTCCCAGCAGCCGATATCGCTCCAGCCCATGTCACAGGGCAGCACCGCGACCTGGGTGGAGGGCTCCATCAGCGCGTAGTCGATGGAAATATCGGCTACCTGCTCGAAGCTTTGCGCATCGAGCTCCACCTGCAGGCCGGTCGAGCCTTGCTTGGTCTCGCTCTGGGCCAGGCAGTGGGTGACGCTTTGCAGAATGTCCGGCGCGTGCAGCTGCAGTTCGTGCAGCAGGGTGTCGACACGCAGGCAGAACATGCCGGCGTTCCACAGGTGACGGCCGCCTTGCAGGTAGGCCTGGGCAGTCGTGGCGTCGGGCTTCTCGACGAAGCGCTCGACCTGGTACGCGCCGTCACCGAGTGGCTGGCCTTGCTCGATGTAGCCAAAGCCGGTCTCGGCGCGAGTCGGCTGTAGCCCGAAGGTGGTCAACCAGCCTTGGCCGGCCAGCTGCCGGGCTTGTTCCACAGCCGTGGCGAAGGCGGCCTGGTCCTCGATCAGGTGGTCGGCGGGGAGCACCAGCAGCACGCTGTCTTCGCCATGCACGCGGGCACAGTGCAGTGCAGCGGCGGCGATGGCGGGGGCGGTATTGCGGCCGAACGGTTCGAGGATGAAATCGAGCGCAACCCGCTCGCTGTCCACTTGCCGGTATTCGTCCTGAGTGCGGAACACCACTTCGCGGTTGGTCACCGTGAGTACGCGTTCAACCCCTGGGAGCGTGCTGGCGCGCAGGAAGGTCTTCTGCAGCAGGCTGATGCCATCGGCCAGGCGCATGAAGGGCTTGGGCATGGCTTCGCGGGAAACCGGCCACAATCGGGTGCCAGCACCGCCAGCGATGATACAGGGGATCAGAACGCTCATAGTCATAGCCTCTACTCAGGGCGCTGGGGGCAGCGCAACGAACGGAAATCACGACCTGTCAGGCATCTGGCGGCAAAAAGTCAATAAAATGACTTTCGTGAGCGGCATCGTCCTTGAAGGCCAAATATTTGTCGAATGATGCGCTTGTAGCCTCAGGCTTTCAATGTCAATTGTGTGAAGTCAGCTTTAATCGCTTAGCTCAGTGAGCAATTTCAGGTTGATGGTGGTCGAGATTGCAGTAGGGTTTTTCCATGGAGAACAACGATGAATGAGCGCAAGGCACTGCTGATCCTGCATGGCAAGCAGGCGACCAACGACGAGGTGCGCGAGGCCGTGGGCCAACTGCGTGAGCGCGGTTGGCAGCTGGATGTGCGCCTCACCTGGGAGGCGGGCGACGCCCGGCGCCTGGTCGAGGAGGCGCAGGCCGCAGGCTATCCGCTGGTGGTGGCAGGTGGTGGTGATGGCACCTTGCGCGACGTGGCCGAGGCCGTGGCACAGGGGGCCGCCAACACTCGGCCAAGCCTGGCGTTGCTACCCCTTGGAACCGCCAATGACTTCGCCAGGGCCGCCGGGGTGCCGTTGGAGCCGGCGGCGGCACTTGCGCTGCTGGACACGCCGGCGCAGGCGATCGATCTGGGGCAGGTGGGCGACCAGCTGTTCCTCAACATGGCGACTGGCGGCTTTGGCAGCCAGGTCACAGCCAGCACCTCGGAAGACCTCAAGAAAGTGCTGGGGGCGGCGGCATACCTGTTCACCGGCCTGTCGCGCTTCAGTGAGTTGCAGGCTGCCTCGGTCACGTTGCACGGGCCGGGTTTCGAGTGGCAGGGGGAGCTGCTGGCGCTGGGCATCGGCAACGGGCGCCAGGCCGGCGGCGGGCACGTGCTCTGTCCGGACGCCAAGGCTGACGATGGCCTGCTGGACATCGGTATCCTGCCGGCGCCGCAGGAAATGGTGGGGGCTTTGCGTGGGCTGCTGGCGGGGGAGGAACTGTTCGTGCGGGCGCGGCTGCCGTGGGTGGAGATCAAGAGCGCACAAGGCCTGGACATCAACCTCGACGGCGAGCCGCTGCAGGCCGACAGCCTGCGCTTCGAGGTCGTGCCCCGGGCGCTGTGCGTGCACCTGCCGGCGGATTCGCCGTTGCTCAGTCGTCCAGGCTGATGATCTTTTCGCGCACGGCGAACAGCACCAGGCCCGCCACGTCGTAGATCTGCAGGCGTTTCATGATTTGCGAACGGTGGGTTTCCACGGTCTTGATCGACAACCCCAGGCCATTGGCGATTTCACGGGTTGATTTGCCACGTACGATCAGGCGCAGGATCTCCAGCTGGCGAGCGGTCAGGTTATGGCGCTCTTCGCTGGGTGGCTTGCCGCTCTGCGCGCGCAGCAGCGCCTGGTTGATCACGGTGTGGGCGATGGCGGGGCTCAGGTAACGCTCGTTGTTGCGCAGTGCGGTGAGGGCCTGTTCCAGCTCGGTGGCGCTGGTGTCCTTGAGCAGGTAGCCATGGGCGCCGCTTTCCAGGGCGCGCATGATCAGGTCGGGGTCGGTGTGCATGGACAGCATCAGCACCTTGCAGGCGCAACCGTTTGCGCGTAGTTGCGCAAGCGCGTCCAGGCCGCTGGTCGAACGCATGGATATGTCCAGCAGGACAATGTCCGGCGCTAGGCGCAGGACCTGCTCCAGCAACTGGCCACCATCCTCGACTTCGCCGACCACCAGGTAGTCGGGCAGGTCCGATACCAGCGCGCGCACGCCGGCGCGAATCAGCGAATGGTCGTCTACCAGCAGCAATCTACACGTCATGATGGGGGGAGGTCCTGGCACGTTCCTGGCTGCGTGGCGGCCACGGGAACAGGGCTTCGATCTGGCAGCCTTGGCCGGGTTGGCTGTTGACGGTCAGGCTGCCTTGCAGGGCGGTGGCCCGCTCCTGCATGCCAGCCATGCCGCGTTGGCCTGCCTCGGCCGGAGCTTGGGCGGGCACGAAGCCACGGCCATCGTCCTGAATCGACAGGGCAAGGCCTGGCGGCGTGCGTTGCAGGCGAATCAGCAGGTTGCGGGCGTTGGCATGGCGCAGCACGTTGGTGACCGCTTCCTGGGTGATGCGGAAAGCCGCCATGGATACTTCTTCGCTGATGCCGCCCAGGCGCTGGTGGCAGTCCAGGCTCCAGTGCAGGTCGCTGCTCTGCAAGGTGCTCTGCAGGTGCGCGCGCAGGCTGGCCTCAAGGCCCAGGCTGGCCAGTTGCCGCGGGTTGAGGATGGCGGACAGGTCGCGAACGTTGCTCAAGGTGTGGTCCAGGGTGCTGCGCAGGGTCGTGCACTGGGCCTGCAACTGCTCGGGGACCCGGCGTTGCAGCCAGTCGAGCTGCAGCTTGGCAGCGGTCAATAACTGGCCGATATCGTCGTGCAGTTCTCGGCTCAGGTGCTGGCGCTCGCTTTCCTGCACTTTGAGCATGCGGTCGGCAAGCTCCGCCGGGCGCAGGCTGATCGAGTGTGCGCCGTGGCGCAGCTGCCAGGCAACGCCGAGCATTGCCAGTACTTGCAGCAGCAGCAGGCTGCCGGGCAATGGTTGTGCTCGCCAGTAGAAAAGCAGGTTGGCCGCCAGTGAGGCCAGGCACAACAACGCGGTTGCCCAACGCAGCAGGGCGATGCTAGAGCGGCAGCGCTGGAAAAACGTCAAGCCTGGGAACATAGGGAGGGAGGCCAATAAATTATTGCTGTTGGAGGCATTAGACAGGTTTGGCCAGAGGTTCGGCGTCCCGTTTTCAAGTAAGCATCGGGCACGAATGCAAAAGCCCGGTATCGAAGGAGCACGCGTTCGAGTGCACGCATGTTAACACTTCGGTTTGCTTTGGTCGCGGGGGTGCAACTGCTTGAAACCTCAGAATTTACTGACTCTCGCGGAGTATCCGTGCAGTCCGCAGGCCGGCACAGTGCCACGGCCGCTACGCGGCAGCGAGGGGGTAAGTGCAACTAAGGCAAACCCTGATGTGCAGGTTTTACGCAACTTGTGCAACTTTGCAAGTTGGACGATCGTCTCGCCTAGTTGCAACGCAAGAGCAGCCTGTTAGTTGCCGGTCGTGGCGGTTTTAACATTGCACGCCGGCACTTGCCTGCCCGGCAGGTGCCGGCGTGCAGTTGGCGTCGGTACCCAGGCCGGGCACGCACGGTTGCCCAAGTGCACTGGCCAGTTCGTTCAGCAGCAGGTGTTGTTCTTCGCTGTCCAGGCTCAGGCGGCCGGTGAGCGGATCGACCAGCTCCAATTGCCACGCCAGCAGGGTCAGGCAGGCTGCCAGTGCCGGCAATGTCTTGCCCTGCAAGTGTCGCTGCCTGCAGGCAGGGGCGAGCAGCTGTTGCAGGGTGCGGGAGTAGTGCGCCACTTCAAGCAGGCCAAGGGTGTCGGCGCGCAGTGCCAGCAGGTCAAGGCTTTCGTCAAGGCAGTGGCAGGCGTCGGGGTCGTTGCCGATCAATTCGAGGTGCTGCAGGCATTCCTGTGCCTTGCTCAGCAGGGTCTGCGCATCCAGCAGGAAACCCTGCAGGACGCTGCTGGGCAGTGGTGCGATATCCATCATGTCACTCCAGCGCGCAGGGCTAGAGCAGGGGTGGGCCATACCTGGACGATTGCGAGCAAAAGCCTGACTCCATTCATGCATTGAGAATGGCGTCACATTAATGGCTAAAGGATATTGCGAACATCAGGTTGCACCCGATTGCGGGTAGGGGTTTCCCTGATGAAGATAGGGGCGAATGCTTCGTTACGGGGGGTGCCTTGCAGTGGGGGCGTGGCGGCAGTAAAGCATGATGGTAAAGTGATATCAATCTCTGCTCCCGGCTTTTTCTGTTCGGGGTCAAGCTGCGCAAATACCCGCCGATACACCAGCGGATGCAATCAATTTTCCCGACACAAGCCAGGGGGTTGTCCAAATGGCCGGCATTCTCGACACGGTAGACCAACGTACGCAACTGGTAGGTGAGAACCGCCTGGAAATCCTCATGTTCCGTCTGGCTGGCCGGCAACTGTTCGCCATCAACGTGTTCAAGGTGCAGGAGGTGCTGCAACTGCCCAAGCTGACGCTGATGCCGCAGCGCCATTCATACGTCTGTGGCGTGGTCAACCTGCGTGGGCAGACGCTGCCGGTGATCGACCTGTCCCAGGCAATCGGCATGCGGCCACTGCAGCCAGGGCCAGGCAGCACCATCATCGTCACCGAGTACAACCGTTCGGTGCAGGCCTTCCTGGTGGGGGGCGTCGACCGGATCGTCAACATGAACTGGGAGTCCATCATGCCGCCGCCGACCAGCGCCGGTCGCCAGCACTACCTGACGGCGATCACCAAGGTCGAAGAGCAGTTGGTGGAAATCATCGACGTGGAAAAGGTATTGGCCGAGATCGTGCCCTACAGTGCCAAGGTTTCCCGTGACAAGCTCGAAGACCCGGTGCTGGCCCGTGCCCGTGGCCGCGAAGTGCTGCTGGTGGATGACTCCAGCGTGGCCTTGGCGCAGTTGCGCGATACCTTGTCGCAGTTGGGGGTGAAGCTGCACGTGGCCAGTGATGGCCTGAAGGCGCTGCGTCTGCTCAAAGGCTGGGCCGATGCCGGGGAGGATGTCTGCGAGAAGCTGCTGATGATCTTCACCGATGCGGAAATGCCTGAGATGGACGGCTACCGGCTGACCACCGAGATTCGCAACGACCCGCGTCTGCGCGGCCTTTACGTGGTGCTGCACACTTCACTGTCTGGCAGCTTCAACGAGTCGATGGTGAAGAAGGTCGGTTGCGACAACTTCCTCTCCAAGTTCCAGCCCGACCGCCTGGTGGATGTGGTCCGTCAGCGCCTGAGCATGGACACCGCTTCGGCCTGATACCTGGACCACCTGTGTCCGGTATAAGCTTGGGCTTTTACTGGCACAGGGTGAGGCAGGGATGATTCTGAGTGCGTTGTATCGTTATCCGGTGAAGTCGACGCAGGCGCAGAGCCTGCAACGCTCGCCGGTCGATTACCTGGGCCTGGACGGTGATCGGCGCTGGTTGGTGGTAGAGGCCGAGAACGGTCGTTTCCTCACCCAGCGGGCGTGGCCTGCGCTCGGGCAGATCACTGCCGATTACGGTGCGAATGGCCAATTGCTGCTCACCGCGCCAGGGCGGGCGGCATTGAGCGTGCCAGTGCCACCTGCAGACGACGAGTTGCGTGGTGTCACCATCTGGCGTGACACCTTGCGCGTGCCCGATGCCGGGGATGCGGCAGCGGCATGGCTCAGCGAGCTGTTGGGTAAGCCGGTGCGGCTGGTGCATTGCCCTGACCAGCGTGCGAGGTACCTGCCCAGCGGTTATGGCCTGAACAGCGACCGCGCGGCATTCCCTGATGGTTTCCCGTTGTTGTTGATCGGCCAGGCTTCCCTGGACGAGCTGAGCGCGCGCATCGGGCGCCCCATGGAGATGCTGCGTTTTCGCCCGAACCTGGTGGTCGAGGGCGCCGAGGCATTTGCCGAAGATCGCTGGAAGCGCATCCGTATTGGCGACATGACCTTTCGTGTGCTCAAACCCAGCGTGCGTTGCATCCTCACCACCCTCGACCCCGCCACGGGCGAACGCAGCCCGGACCGTGAGCCGCTGACCACGCTCAAGACGTTCCGCGAGAAAGAGGGGGATGTGCTGTTCGGCCAGAACCTGGCGGTGGATGGTGCGGGGGAACTGAAAGTGGGGATGAACGTCGAGGTTCTCGAATAGTGTCATCGCGGGGCAAGCCCGCTCCCACGCCACAAGGTACATAGGGTGGCGTGGGAGC
>NZ_JBMOWQ010000020.1:0-12524 GCF_049310485.1 Pseudomonas sp. GZD-209 | reverse complement strand
CCCGCCCATGAACACGGCGATGCCCACCAGCCCCTCGTTACCCACTACCGAGATTTCGGCTGATGCGCCGTTTTCCATCACATAAAGCAATGAAACGATCGCATCGGCCGGGAAGTGGACATAGCGCAGGGTGTCGCCGGACTCGTACAGAGCCTTGCCCAGGGGCAGGTTCACGTGCTCCAGGTCCGGCGCCAGCCGGCTGAACGTTTCTGCCGAAAGGGCAGCCAGCAAGTGGTTCTGCAAGGGTGGGGGAGCGGGATGCATACGCGGGACCATTGACGGCAACGGGTGTCGGAACAAGATTAGCCTAGCGAGGCCGAGGCTTGTGTTCGTCAGGCCTTTGCTCGCCCAACGGTTCAGTTTATGGGCAAAGAGCAGCTCTGGCACTGGGCCATGACGTGGTGCAGGAGTCCATCATCCTCCAGCTGCAGCCAGGCTTCTTCATTCTCTTTGATAGTCAAGTGCAGCGTTCGAGGCAAGGTTCCGTTCGAACCTTTCGGTGGTCTCACCGACGGGCTGCCGCCCGATTTACTCATAACCCGCAAGCTATGGTGGTCTGACCGGAAGCAGAAGCGCGGGCTACTCGAGTGGCACGTCACTCCCGCGCAATGGCCGGTTCTCAAGTGTTGAGCCGGCAACAGCGGATAACCGATGTGCCTATTTTGACGATCTCCAATCGTCAAAACTTGCCACCGCTGCGTTTCGCTAGGCGGTCAGACCACCTGCTCGTACCTCTGTTTATCCTGCACAAAACTCAAATTTTGATGCTCAGCCAAGCTAAATTTGCCTGATTGCAAGATTTTTTGGCCATACCGGTCTGACCAGTTGTGGTGCAATGAGATCGACTCTGCTCTGCTGTGGTGCGCGGGGGGATTTCAGGGCTTTGCGAGGACCTGATCGATGGCGACGATCAGCTTGCCCAGATCCTTGGGGGGCGCTCTGTGGATGGCACGGAATAGGTAGGCACGCTGCTCTTCTTCGTCGTCCGGCTCGGCGAAGAAGGTTTTGAGTCTCACCCCCAGTACATCGGCAAAGCCGCTCAAGGCCTCGATGCTGGGGGTGTAAGTGCCGGTTTCGAAGCGGCTTATGGTCTTGGGGTCGAAACCGGTCAGTTCGCCCAGTTGCGCTTGCGTGAAGCCCGCCAGTTTGCGGTAGCGGCGCAGGGCAGGACCGAGGCCAGAACTCGTCATCGCTCAATTCCCATTTAGAATCAAGCACTTAACGATATCTATTCGCTCAGCACAACGCCATGATTCGTCACCTTTATTTGCAAAATGTGATGGAATTCGTAGAATTGCCGGCTTTGACTGATCAGTCATTCAAGTATCCATCCAGGGGGAAACGGGCCCTTTCGGACCGCGACACGCTGCTGTTGGGTACTTTGAGCTGATCCAGGATGAACCGTTCCGATGCCCCGACATCCCGTCTGGTCGCTTGTCGGGCCGTTCGCGAATGGAGTTGCATCGTGCGTCTGAACCTCCCGGTCAACCCGGTCGAGCAAAGCTTCCCCGAACACCAGCGGCTCATTTCGGCCACCGACACGGCCAGCCTGATCACCTACTGCAACGCCGAGTTCGCCGCCATCAGCGGCTACAGCCAGGCCGAGTTGATCGGCAGCCCGCACAACCTGGTGCGCCACCCCGACATGCCCGAGGCGGTGTTCGAGCTGATGTGGCAATACCTCAAGGCCGGCCAGAGCTGGATGGGGATCGTCAAGAACCGCTGCAAGAACGGCAATTTCTACTGGGTCAGTGCCTACGTCACGCCGATTCTGGAAAACGGCCAGGTGGTCGGCTACGAATCGGTGCGCGTGCGCCCCAGCCGTGAGCAGGTAGCCCGGGCCGAGGCGCTGTATGCCCGGTTGCGGGCGGGCAAGGCTGCCTTGTCGCCCGCCCGGCGCCTGGCGTTGCTGCAGCGTGCCATGGCCGTGCCACTGCTCGCCGGCGCGCTGGCCATCGGTGCCAACCAGCTGTGGCCGGGCCTGCCGGCCCAGGGCCTGACCCTGGCGTTGTTCGCCGGTGTCGGCGTCTGGGCCCAAAGCCGCATGCGCCGGTATCTGCAGGGGATCGCCGAGGGCGCCGGCAACACCTTCAGCGACCCGCTGGTGGCGCTGACCTACAGCGACCAGGCCGGTGCCGCCGGGCAGCTGGAACTGATCCTGATCAGCGAAGAGGCGCGCCTGAAAACCGCGCTGACCCGCCTCAGCGACCTGGCCACGCAGATGGCCGACGCCGCGCAGGATGCCGGGCGGTTGTCGCGCGGTACCGAGTCGGCGCTGCTCGAGCAGCGTGCCGAAACCGACCTCACGGCCACGGCCATGACCGAGATGGCCGCCTCCATTGGCGAAGTGGCCGGCCATGTGCAACTGACGGCACAAGAGGCGCACACCGCGCACCTGTTGGCCGAGCAGGGCAGCCAGGTCGCCGATGCCACGGGCGCGGCCATTCGCGGCTTGGCCGACACGGTCGGGCAGATCAACCAGGCGGTTAACGACCTGGCCGGTCAGACCGGTGCCATCGCCGAGGCCGCCGGGATGATCCGCGCTATCGCCGAGCAGACCAACCTGCTGGCGCTCAATGCCGCCATCGAGGCGGCCCGCGCCGGCGAACAGGGGCGTGGCTTTGCGGTGGTGGCCGACGAGGTGCGCGCGCTGGCCGACAAGACCCGCCAGTCCACCCTGCATATCCAGACGATCATCGACACCCTGCGCAGCGGTGCCGAGCAGGCGGTGAACATCGCCAGCCTGGGCATCGACGGCGCAGGCCAGGGCGTGACCCAGGTCGCCCAGGCCCAACAGGCCTTGCAGGGCATCCGCCAGGCCGTGTCGCGCATCAGTGACATGAGCCAGCAGATGGCGGCGGCTTCACAGGAGCAGTCGGCAGTGGCCGAGGATGTCTCGCGGCAGATCAACGGGGTGGCCGGCACGGTTGCGCAGAGTGCTCGTCACGCCAACGCCGCCGCTTCGCGCGGTGCCGAACTGGAACAGGTGTGCGCCGGATTGCGCGCCCTGGTGGAGCGCTTCAACCGCTAGGTTGCCAAGGTTATGGATGACAACTATCGCGCAGCCGTGGATGCGGCTGCGATCTTTTCCGAGACCGACCTGCAGGGTCGGATCACTTACGTCAACCAGCAGTTCTGCAGTATTTCCGGCTACAGCCGCGAGGAACTGCTGGGGGCCAACCACCGCATCCTCAATTCCGGCCTGCATGAGCCGAGCTTCTTCCTCGACATGTGGCGGGCCCTGGCGGCTGGCCGGGTGTGGAAGGGCGAAATCTGCAACCGGGCCAAGGACGGATCGCTGTACTGGGTCGACAGCACCATGGTGCCGCTGATCGACCCGCACACCGGCAAGGTCCGCAAGTACGTGTCGATCCGCTTCGACGTCACCGAGAAGCGCCAGCTGCTGCACACGCTGCAGTGGCGGGTCGGGCATGACGTGCTGACCGGCCTGCCGAACCGCGCCTACCTTTCCGACCTGCTCAACCAGGCGTTGGCGTTTTCCCGGCGCGAGGATGTGCCGCTGGCGGTGTGCATGCTCGACCTGGACGGTTTCAAGGCGGTCAACGATGGTTACGGCCATGCCGTCGGCGACCTGCTGCTGGTGCAGGTCGCCAAGCGACTGCAGGGCATCCTGCGTGGCGGCGATGCGGTGGCGCGGCTGTCCGGTGACGAGTTCGTGCTGATCCTGCGTTATGTCGAGGGGCCTCAGCAGTTGCAGGCGGCCTTGCAGCGGGTGCTGAAGGCGCTGGCCGCGCCCTATGCGGTCCGTGAGCACTCGCTGAGCCTCAGCGCCAGCATCGGCGTGACCCTGTACCCCCAGGACGACGAAGACACCGACACCCTGGTGCGTCATGCCGACCAGGCCATGTATGTGGCCAAGCAGCGCGGGCGCAACCGCTATCACCTGTTCGATGTGTCCCAGGAGCAAGAGCTCAAGGCCACCCACCAGACCGTGGCGCGGGTGCGTCGGGCCCTGCGTGAAGGTGAGTTGTGCTTGTACTACCAGCCCAAGGTAAACATGCGCAGTGGCCAGGTGATGGGTTTCGAGGCGCTGCTGCGCTGGCTGCATCCCTCGAAAGGGCCGGTGCCCCCCGGGGATTTCCTGCCGCTGGTGGAGCAGACCGACCTGATCGTCGAGTTGGGCGAATGGGTCATCGAGCAGGCCTTGAGCCAATTGCAGCAGTGGCGCTTGAGCGGATGTGACTGGTCCGTCAGCGTCAATATCGCCGCCCGGCAGTTGCAGCGCGGTGACTTTGCCGAGCGCCTGGCCCAGTTGCTGGCGCGTCATCCGGGGGTACCGCCGGCGCGGCTGGACCTGGAAATCGTCGAGTCGGTGGCGATCGACAATCTGGCCCGCGTGGGCCGCTGCCTCGACGCCTGCCGCGCACTCGGGGTGAGCTTTTCACTGGATGACTTCGGTACCGGCTTTTCCTCGCTGAGCTACCTCAAGCGCCTGCCGGCGCAGACCATCAAGATCGACAAGTCCTTCGTGCGCGACATCCTCCATGATCATGACGACCTGGCCCTGACTACCGCGGTGATCGGCCTGGCCCGGGCCTTTGGCCGCGAGGTGGTGGCCGAGGGTGTGGAAAGTGTCGAGCACGGATGTGCGCTGATGGCGCTGGGTTGCGAGCTGGCACAGGGTTACGGGATCGCCCGGCCGATGCCGGGGGATGCCGTGGCGGGATGGGTGTCGGGCTATCGTCAGCCGCCCCAGTGGGCTGCTGACGACAGGCGGCAGGCGCAATGTGATCCGCCGTGCCGGTAAGGGTCACTCGGAGTAGGTGTTGACCATGACTTCGGTCAGCTCGCGCAGCAGTGCCGCCTCGTCGGCCTTGCGGGTGTCGAGCAGCAGTTCGGCCGCGCGCTGGTACAGCGCGCTTTCGTTCGGGTAGTGGCCCGATACCAGGTCGATGCGCTGCACCACGCCGTCGTGGCGCCAGGCGAGCCCCTGGACATGGCCCGGTTCGTTTTCCAGTGCATCGATGTAGCTTGAGGGCACCGTTGGCCCGGTGTAGGGGCCAGCGCCGGAGGCGGGTTCGCTGAGGCTGTCGAAGTATTCGCCAGCCCCCGCCCAGCGTTCGGCAAGCGCTTCGAAGGCCTGCGGGCGCAGGCGTCGTACCCATCGCTGCCAGAACGGCTGGCTGACCAACCACTCGATCAGCGTCGTCGCGTCGCTGCCGGCCCGCACCGCATCAGCCAAGCGCTGCAGGGTCTCTTCGTTCAGGTGGGCCATCTGCGGGAACCGCATGCTCTGCGGTTGCGGCGGCAGGTGCAGCCTTTGCTGTAGCTGGATGCGCGCCATCAGGGCCATTTCCAGTTCGTCGGGATGGTCGCTGCTCAGTTCGGCATCACTGATGTCATCGTCGCCGTGCAAGGCCGGGGCGGGGTTTTGCGTTGGTTGATAGTCGTCTGCCCTGATGGCGCGGCGTCGAACCAACCGAGCCTGGTAGAGGGCACCGATGCGTTCGTCCAGCAGGTGTTGGCGCAACAGTGCCTGGGTGCTGTGCACCGCCACCTGTTCATCGGCATCGGTCGCCGAGGCATGGCTGACGGTCTGCCACATCGTCACCTCGGTCTCGACCTGCTGGAACAGCACGATGGCCTGGTCCACGCACTCCTGGGCGGCGTCATTGAGCAGATCGTTGATCTGCTGCTGGACCTGCGCCCGTCCCCAGCCGCCCTCGACGGCGCCGGCTTCGTCCGTCGCCAGCAGCTGCACCACGCGCTGCATGCGCTGGGCCATGGCTGCGGGTGCGTTCTGGTAGTCCAGGGTGTCGGGCAGCCGCTGCAGCAGGTCGTAGAGTGGTTGCCACTGCGGGTCCTGGGCGGTGCTGTTGATATGCGACTGAAGCGCTTCGGGCCAGTCGGCCGCCCACAGGTGGCCCTGGCCGATTGGCGCGGTAACGGTGAAGCCTGCGTTGGTGAGGTTATCCAGGGCCACGTCGCTGAAGGGGTTGCCATTGAAGGCGTAGGCGATGCCCTCGTGGCGTTCGCGCACAGCCCGGGCATAGGCCGTGTGCTGCAGGGCAGGTGCATCGATCAGTTCGTTGGCGCTCAGGTCCAGGTGGCGCAGCTCCAGCGGCTCCTGGTTCATCAGGGCCTCGAGCCCCATTGGCCATCGGCTGATATTGGTCAATTCCAGGTCCAGCTGTTGCAACTGCGTCCAGCCAGTGAGATCGGGGGCCAGGCCCAGGGGATTTTCATAGAGCACCAGCATCTGCAGGCGATCGAGGCCGGCAAGTGCGGTGCGTCCGGCCTCGTCGAGCACGATCGCGTTCTGCCCCAGGCTCAGCCCGCGCAAGGCTGGCCAACGCTGCAGGGCCTGGAAGTGTTCGGCGGTCATCACCAGTTCGTTGAGATCGACCTGGAACCAGGCCAATGACGGCAAGGTCGACAGGCGTTCAAGCGTGGCCACTGAAAGGCCGCGAATAGCGTCGGTGAGGTTGAGGCGTTGCAGGTGCGTCATGCCGGCGAGCAGCGCCAGGTTGGCTTCATCGTCCAGATCGAGGTTGTTTTCCGACATATCCAGCCCTTGCAGTTCGCCCATCTCGGCCAGGGCTTGGGGCAGCCGCTCGAGGTTGTTTTGCGCCAGGTCCAGCAGGCGCAGGTTGGGGAAGGTACCGAGAAACGCATTCAGCTCGACCATGTCGGGGCTGCTCAAGCCGTTGACGTTCAGCAGGCGTACATGGGGCAGGCGCACGGGCAACGCCGGCAAGCTGGTCAGGCCTTGCCCCTCGATCACCAGGTTGATGTCGTCGAGGTTGTCATGCGGGCCTGGGGCGCTTTCTCGGCGCCAGGCGCTGCGAATACGCTGGGCGGCCGTTTCGCGCAGCGCGCGTTGCTGCTCGATGGCGCCGATTGGCAAGCCTTCCGGTGCATGCACCCAGCGCTGCAACGCCCTATCGAGCTGGCGGTATTCTGCCTGCTGGGTCTGCAGCAGGCGCGCGAACGCGCCCGGCAGCGGCCCAGCCTGGTGGCGCAGGCGCTGGCGCAGCATTTCGCGGTCACCCTCAGGTGTGGCCGGGTAAAGTTGCTCGAACAGCTCGTCGTCGTTCAACGCGCCCTGGCCGCGGCCACTGAGCACATAGCCGATGCGTCGCTCGCCGGGCAGGCGGCTTGGCAGACGGTACATCGGGCGCACCGGGGCGATGCCCAGGTCCATTGCGGCGCGGCGACGGTCGCTGGCCGCCAGTTCGAAGAGCCTGTCGCGCAATTGTGCAGCTTCGTGGATGTTCAGGCCGATGGCGTCCCGCGCCTGGTCGGGCAGGGCACGCAACAGGGAGCGGTACAGGTCGTCATACCCGCCCAGCTCCTGGCCCTCCTCGTCGTAGGGTTTGTAGCCCTCGTTCATGCGCACCACGACCTTGGTGGGGGCGCCCGGCTTGCCAGCGGCGCTCAACAGCTCGCCGTTGGCATGGGTAGCACGCAACTCGACACGCACCGTGTTGGGCCAGCCTGGCAGTCGCTCGAGCGCGGCGAGTGCCAGTGCGTCCCTGTCCGTGGCATTGCCCGAGTGTTGATGGAAGCGCGCCAGGGCCTTGGCAAGGCGGGTCTCGCGCAGGTAGAGGCGTGCTGTTTCAGCCATCCTCAACGGCAGACGGCCCGTCTCCTGCAACCGGGCGAGGTCAGCGGGGCTGGCCTGGGCGAGGATTTCTTCGCGGCTTGTGGCGCTAAGCGAGGGGAAGTCGCGAGCAAGGGCGGCCTCCAGCGGCTGCGCAGGTGTTGCTGCCATGGGCGTCGCGCCGAGTGCTTCCAGGCTGTCGCGCAACAGGGCCGGCACCGGCCGGTGGTCGGCGAGGATCCGGCGCATGGCTGCGGCATCGTAGCCGCTGCAGCGCAGGGCCTTGGCCAGCGTGGCGGCGTTCAGCCCGTCGGTTTGCGGCCCCAGGTACCTGAGCAGGGTGTCGGCATCCCAGGCCAGGGGGCGGTCGTGCTCCAGCAACCAGGTGCCCTGGCCATTGCCCAGCAGCGCCGGTCGATGGTTGTGGCCCTCGGCGGGGGCCAGGCGCAGGGTGCCGTCTTCATCCTGAGCAAGGGGCAGCGCCAGGCCGTCGCGCTCCAGCCACTGCCTTCCCTGCCAGACGTGCAGGCCCTGGGTGTTCGCGGCCTCTCCCGGTGGCCAGGGGCGGGGGCGGGAGAAGGGGGCCAGCTCGCCGTGCCAGAGCTTCTGCTCGCCATCGGCGCCGACCTGCTGCCAGGCATGCAGGATGCCTTGGGGCTCGATGAATCGAGAGGCCGCGCCCAGCGCCGCGAACTGTCCCAGGTTGGTGATCACGTTGAACAAGTGACTGATGGCGGCATCGGCATCACCTTCATTGGCGGCGTGCACGCCCTCGATGAATTCATCGACCAGCTGCGCGCCACCGATCACCAGCATCACTTCGCCCAACCCGGGCACGAACGAGCCGACCACGTTGAGCAGGGTCAGTCCGGTGGCCAGCCAGCTTTGCAGGCGCATCAGCAATGCCGCGGTATCACGCTTGGCGACCGGCACCGCCAGGCTGGCGGCCTCCTGCAAGCGCCGTTCGACCTCGACCCGCGCATGCTCGGTGAAGGCGTCTTTTGCCCAGGGCGTGAATACCAGCTCCAGGCGGGCGTTCTCGTCGCGGGTTTCCTGCCAGAGGTCGGTGGGTGCTGGGAAGGCACGTTTGAGCCAGCTGAAGCGATCGCCCTTTTCCAGTACTGGTGGCGTCGGGTGCAGTTGGGCATAGGGGTAGCGGGGGTACAGGACTGCGCGCAACCGGGCGGCGAAGCGCGGTCGCTCCGCCAGGCTGATATAGCGGCTGAAGAATTCGCGCTCCTCCTGCTGCCAGAGCATCCGGCGCAGCGCCTGGGTCATGGCTTGCGCCGAGGGGTACTGGCGCAGGGGCTGGTGGGGATGGCCTGGCAGGTACAGCACGCACATCTGGGCGTCGTCCGCGCCGACCTTGGTTTCCAGGCGCATCAGCAGGGGCCCGTTCAAGGGCAGGCCGAACAGGCTCAGGTAGCCGCAGCTCATAGGCTGCGTGGCGTCGGCCTGCTCGGCAAGCACCCGTTCGGCCAGCTGGCTGCCGTGTGCATCGAGGTGACCTTGCAGCCTGGCCTGGAGGGCCTGTGCGGCAAACGCAGCGAGCGCCTGCTGGCGCAACAGTCCACGGAAGGTGTCGGTATCGATGTGGTCGGCCAGGTGGTAGTGATAGCGTTGGCCAAGGTCAAGATTACGCACGCCCCTGACGAACGTCGCAGCCTGCTCGGCGGGGCGTTTGTCCAGGCCGCTGGCGGTGTTGAACAGGCTGATCCTGGCGCCCTCGTCGAAGTTCTGCAAGGCCGCTTCCAGCCAGGTGTGTTCGTTGCCGTCGACCCACACGCGGCCTTCATCCACTCCTGGCAGCGTCTGGCCGGCGAACCAGCGCGGCAATGCCTGCTCCAGCAAGGGGCGGCAAAACGCTTCGATATCCTGTATCGGGTCCAGCGCGCTCTTGAGGCGGCGCATCGCCGTATGGCTGGCCTGGATTCGTTGCTTGAGGGTGCGAAGGTCGTCGGCACTTGCTGCAGAGGCCCATGTGGGCAGACGTTGGTGGATGAAGGCGAGGTGAGGGGAAAGCGGGGGCTGGGTCATTGCTGCTGCTCCGTAAAAGGGAGCAGCGAGATTAATCAGCAATGGTTGGGCGGCCGGGTTACATATCTGGTACCCGGCCGACGGCGAATCGGTTCAGACCTGTGGGGCGGTGCTCTTGACCGAAGCGAGTTCGGGGTGGGCAACCAGCTTGTCGATGTGCAGTTCGTCGTTGTTCATCCAGGTCTCGGTCAGCACCCGGTAATGCTCCATGTCGCGGCAGCGCATGCGCAGGCTGTAGTCGAAGTGGCCGCTGATCAGCTGGCATTCGTACACCTGCGGGCAGGCCCGCACGGTGGCTTCGAAGGCGCGCTGGGCCGAGCGCCCGCTCTGGTTGGACAAGGCCACCAGCACCAGCAGCGACAGGCCCGGGGAGACCTGCTGCAGGTCGATGATCGCCCCATAGCCGCGGATCACCCCGCGCCGCTCCAGCTTGCGCACCCGCTCCAGGCAGGGCCTGGGGGTCAGGTGCACGAGGGTGGAGAGTTTCTCGTAGGTGATCCGTCCGTGGTGGCGCAGCACGTCGATGATGGCTTCATCGATGCGGTCCAGCGGTGCGGCGGCAGGTGTGGTGGCCTTGGTATCCATATACGGCGTGACTTCACTTCAGGCGATTGGAGAGGAACTGCCGCAGGCGCTCGCTCTGTGGCTGGTCGAGGATTTCGGCGCTGCCGTGCTCTTCGACCAGGCCCTGGTGCAGGAACAGCACCTGGCTCGAGACCTGGCGGGCGAAGCCCATTTCGTGGGTGACCATGAGCATGGTACGTCCTTCCTCGGCGAGCGTCTGTATCACCTTGAGCACTTCGCCGACCAGCTCGGGGTCGAGCGCCGAGGTGGGCTCGTCGAACAGGATGATTTCCGGCTCCATGGCCAAGGCGCGGGCGATGGCCACGCGCTGTTGCTGGCCACCGGACAGAAACGCCGGGTACTGCTCTGCGGCGCGTGCCGGCAGGCCGACCTTGTCCAGGTACTTGCGCGCCCGTGCCTCGGCTTCGCTGGCGCTGATGCCCAGCACCTTGCGCGGCGCCAGGCAGATGTTCTCCAGTACTGTCAGGTGGCTCCACAGGTTGAAGTGCTGGAACACCATGGCCAGGCGTGTGCGCAGGTTCTGCAGCTGGGCCGTTGGCGGGGTGCCCTTGCTCAGGTCGAGGGTCTGGCCGTCGAGGGTGATGCTGCCGGCGTTGGGCTGTTCGAGGAAATTGATGCAGCGCAGGAAGGTGCTCTTGCCCGAGCCGCTGGCGCCGATCAGGCTGATCACGTCGCCCTTGCGGGCTTGCAGCGATACGCCCTTGAGCACCTGGTGCTCGCCGTAGTGCTTGTGCAGGCCGTCGACGCTGAGCTTGATGGCGCCGGCCTGGGCATGGGTGCTCGGGGCCTGGGCGAAGTGGGTGAGTGGCAGTGCGGTAGCGGTCATCAGGTCAGCCTCGGGCAGGGTCAAGGAAGCGCATCCAGCGGCGCTCGGCCAGTCGGAACAGGCCGACCAGGGCGAAGGACAGCAGCATGTACAGCAGGGCGGCCACGCCGAAGGCCTGGAAGGTCAGGAAGGTCGCGGCGTTGGCGTCGCGGGCCACCTTGAGGATGTCGGCGACGGTGGCGGTGAAGGCCAGGGAGGTCGCGTGCAGCATCAGGATCAGTTCGTTGCTGTAGGCCGGCAGTGAACGGCGCAGGGCCGCCGGCAGCACCAGGAACAGGTTGAGTTTCCAGCCACGCAAACCATAGGCCTGGGCCGCTTCCAGCTCGCCGGCGGGCAGGTTGCGGATGGCCCCGGCGAAGATCTCCACGGTGTAGGCGCAGGTGTTGAGCACGAAGGCCAGCAGCGTGCAGTTGAGCGCGTTACGGAAAAACTGGTCGAGCAGCATGTGCTCGCGCACCACCTGCAGGCTGTAGAGGCCGGTGTAGCAGATCAGCAGCTGGATATAGAGCGGCGTGCCGCGGAACACGAAGGTGTACAGCTGCACCGGCAGGCGCAGCCAGGCATGCCGCGAGGTACGCGCCAGGGCCAGCGGCAGCGAGAGCAGCAGGCCCAGCACCATGCTGACCACGAACAGCCACAGGGTCATGGTCAGCCCGGAAAACCCGTTGCCATCGTTGTACAGGTAGGCCGGGCCGTATTGCTGAAGGAGTTCGATCATCGCGCCAGCTCCCTGATGCCGATGTTGTAGCGTCGCTCAAGGCGTTTGAGCAGCTGGTTGGACAAGGTGGTGATGACCAGGTAGACCAGCCCGGCGATGCACAGGAAGAACAGCACGTCGTTGGTGGTCTTGCCGGCGTTCTGAGCGGCCTTGACCAGGTCGGCCAGGCCGATGATCGACACCAGCGCGGTGGACTTGAGCAGCACCAGCCAGTTGTTGCCCAGCCCCGGTAGGGCAAAGCGCATCAGTTGCGGGAACAGCACCAGCCGAAACCGCTGCGCGCGGCTCAGGCCATAGGCGGTGGCGGCTTCCAGCTGGCCGGCCGGCACGCTGAGGATGGCGCCGCGGAAGTTCTCGGTGAAGTACGCGCCATAGATGAAGCCCAGGGTGATCACCCCGGCGCCGAACGGGTCGATCTCCACGTAGTCCCAGCCCAGCGCTTCGGTCAGGTCGTTGAGCCAGATCTGCATGCTGTAGAAGATCAGCAGGATCAGCACCAGGTCGGGGACGCTGCGGATCAGCGTGGTGTAGAGGGTGGCCGGGATGCGCAGCAGCTTGGAGCGTGACAGCTTGGCGCTGGCACCGACCAGGCCCAGCAGCAGGCTGACGGCCAGCGACAGCAGGGCCAGCTTGAGGGTCATCCAGGTGCCCTGGGCCAGCAACGGGCCGAAGCCCTGCAGGCCGTGGGAGAGGAAGTCGTTCATGACAGGGATCTCGCGGGGAGGCCATCGCGGGGGGGGGGGGGAGGGAACAGGGGGGGGGAGAATGAGGGGGGGGGGGTGGGCGCCGTTCCC